>CALHST010000098.1 GCA_938038825.1 uncultured Paracoccaceae bacterium
TCACTCTTCGCAGTGAGTGTAAGCCCAACAGCAAGCGTGGCGACGCCCAACCCGATCAATCCTGTTGTCGAAAGGGTTTCGCCAAACAGAAACCATGCCATCACCATTGTGACGGGCGGCGACAGGTATGTAAGGCTGGCAACTTGAGCGGCGGGGAGACGGCGCAATAGTACGAACATCAAACCATAGGCCGATAGAGAAACGACCACTGCCAACCAAACGATGGCAAATATCAAACTACCGTTCCAATTTGCTTCTAAGCCCTCGAAGCCGACCGCCATTGGCGCAAGAACAACAAAGGACGCCAAGCAATGCAGGAATGTTACAAGCAACATTGGCGTCGGCTTGCGTTCATTCAACGTGCCCCGTCTGTCGATAAGAGATGCGACCGTAATCGAAATAACTGCAAGAAATGGCAGTACGTGTGCAATGATTGATCCCCCCAGGGATATTCCGTCCCCGATGACCACGGCGACAGCAACCAAACCTAATGTTAGCCCCGCCCATTCCCGCCCAGTTACACGCTCTCCCGTCATTCGAGCAGACAGCGCACCGGTCATGATCGGTTGCAAAGCGGTAATAAACGCCGCCAGTCCTGCACCAAGACCCAGATCAATAGCCCCCAGAACCGCTGCAAGCCATGCTGCATGCGCAAGCGCTCCGACCACCATGTGTCGCGCAACAACGCGCCGGGGCAGGGACTGCCATTGTTTGGCAAGTGTCACAACCAGCGCCAACAAGACCGTCACCAACAGATACCGCCAGAACAGGATTGTGAATGTGCCCGCATGTTCAAGACCAAACTTGGCGCCCACAAACCCAGAGCTCCAAAGAACGACGAAGACGCCACATAGAAGTGGAATTCCAAATGCGCGAGGTATCATGCCACGCCACCTTTCCCTTGAGCGATGCGGCGGAAGCCAGAAAGGTCATCCAGTTCCATATACACCTGCTGGAAGTGTCGCGTTCCCTCTCCATCATCAAAAGCGTCCCGGCCATGCAAGACTCGGTGATTGTTGATGAGCAGAATTTCACCGGGCAAACAACGGTAAGACACACGGTTTTCTGGCGCATTGATCCGTTCAGCCAGCGCCCGCCATGCGTCGTACCAACCGGGTACAACGTCAAAAGGCACTGTCTTTAGCGGCTGAACTGTCCAATTGGCATAACGAAGTACAGCAAGGTTACCTTGTTCGTCCAAGATAACAGGCGGATGCTGAGACAAAGTGTCAGCGTTCTTTGACCAAAGACGAAACTGGACAGCGTATTCTGTCATGATACGCAGTGCTTCCGGATCGGCCTTACGCAGTTGAGCAACAACATTGGCACCATCCACATATTGCGATGCTCCACCCGCCACGTCGTTTTGAAGGCAATGAAACGCCATGACATTCGGAGGCCAAGAATACCCTGAACAATCCGTATGCAGTGGCAGAGAAGCGTTCGTAAACCCCAACGTATAGGGATCGACGCTGACGCGAATATTGGCCACACGATCAAACGCGATCTCTCGAACATATGCCAACCGGTTTGCAAAACGCTCGACTTCGCAGTCATCTGTAGGTGCGCCTGTTAGGCGGATAAGGCCTGTTTTCTCAAATGCAGCAACCATGTCACCTGCCGCGGCGTCATCTGTCATGACCTCTGGATAGGCGAAGCTTGTTAACGCAGCGCCATATTCTGCACCCCATTGATGTTGCGCCAATACCGTCGGTTTGCGTTGTACGTCATAGGAGTTTCGCTTGAGCCAAGCAGGGTCAAAATGACTGTCAGCTGTGCCGTCCGACCAACTTACGCGCACCTCGCCATCTTCCACGAAAATTGTCTGCGCTCGCAGATCACAAGGTATGCTCTCGGTCAGGGCCTTTCGTTCTTGGGTTGCTGCATCGAACCTTTCGGTCGACCGGCAATTGTCTCGAAGCCATTGGTAATGAAAGCGAGATACACTTCCGTCCTGCCAATACAACGCAAGAAAGCTGTCATACGCGTCTGCAGAAATAGCCTTGTTCGATACGAATTCATAATCATGCTTACCCACGGTTTTCTCTCCTTGGTTGAAGTTCATTGACAGATTTACCAGAGCGGAGGCTTTTCAGAAGACTCGCATTATGCAAAGGTGCTTTGCACAAAACGCAAAACAACGAGAGGCTTGTCAAAGCAATGGATCTTATCGGCGATCTGATCTTGATGCAGGACTTGGCAGAACACGGGAGTTTTTCCAAAGTTGGCCAATTGCGCGGGCAAGCCCCATCAAGCATCGCGCGGCGTCTTGATAGGTTGGAACAGCACCTCAACGAACGTTTGTTCAATCGTGCCCCGTCGGGGTTAAGCTTGACCGCGGCAGGAACCCGCAAACTTGTCGAGGGGCGTGTCCTGACAGATGCGGCGGCACAACTAACAAACAAAGATGGTGAAAACGGAACCCTGAACGGTCATGTGGTCATTTCCGCACCCTCAAGAATGGGAGAAACGTTAATCGCGCCTGCTGTCGCTGAGTTTCTGAAGTCACATCCACAAGTTTCAATCGACGTGCATTTTACGGATCTTGTTCAAGATCTTGAACAGGACAAGGTCGATCTTGGGATACGGTCAGGAACGCAATCACCAGATCACCATTTTATCCGGCGCATAGTTGAAAACCGGCGCATACTTGTTGCCTCGCCAGATTATTTAGAAAGCCGCGACCCCATTCTGAACGTCGCTGATCTGAATAATTTTGACGGCTTATTCCTTGGACGTACGTCAACTTGGACACTCACGGATCAATCCGGTGCCACTCAAATGGTATCGCCAAGACCCAGACTTCGCGCGATCGCAGGAGATGTTTTGATGGCGATGTGCAAAGCTGGTTTGGGGATCGCGTTGAAGTCCACATGGGACGTCCAAAAGGATCTGATTGAGGGAGCCGTCGTTCAGATCCTGCCCGACTGGCAGCAAGCACATTCATCTGACATCATGATCGTGACACCCAGCCAGAAACTAGTGTCCCCAACAACCAAAGCCTTTAATCAAATGCTAACGGACTACTTGAAACGGATCCTAACCGTCAGCCGTTAACTTTGAACGCAAGGCCCGTAATACAGGCACAGCGTTGCGAATGTCGACGCTATCCACATCTGACAACGCAGCGTTTATCAGAGGGGCAATTGCGCTCATCGCTTGATCGCGAGCGGACATACCAGAAGGGCTGATCGCCACCATTTTGCGCCGTGCATCATCCCAATCGGGCCGAATATGCACGTACCCTGCCCACTCCAGCTTGCTAAGCGTATTGGTCATGGCCCCACGGGTAACCCCAAAGGTCTGCGCCAATTGTGCGGGGGTGCGCTCTCCGGAACCGCGGGCCAATGTGTTGAGAACCGAAAAATGGGACAACTCCATCCCCTTGGGAAGCACACGGCTTAGGGCATTGCGGATGGCTTGATCCGCTGCAAGCACCTCGGAAAAGAGAGCTATGGCCAAAGAATTGGTGGGTTCGTTTTTCATCCCGGTCCGTCGAATTCACGCACATGACGCAAGGCAGGTACCTTACGGCGCGCATCATCGACGGAATTCATATCCAAATCAAACATATAAACGCCAGCTTCGGTACCTGCGTCCATCAATACCTCTCCCCATGGGGAAACAACCAGCGAATGGCCATAGGTGGATCGTGTTTTGCCAGTGTTGGACGGATGCAAACCCGTTTGCGCTGGCGCCAACACAAAACAACCTGTTTCAATCGCCCGCGCCCGCAGAAGAGAATGCCAATGTGCGGCCCCGGTCACAGGAGAAAACGCCGCCGGCATGGTCAAAATCTGGGCGCCCGCTTGCGCCAATGCATGATACAAATGAGGAAACCGCATATCATAGCAGATACTCAATCCAATTTTGGCAAAAGGCGTATCAGCAACAACAGCTTGCGTTCCGGGGCGATAACCATCGCTTTCGCGGAACGTTTCGGTTTTGGTGATGTCCACATCAAACATGTGAATCTTGTCATAGCTCGCGACGATCTGGCCTTGTGGATTGATCAAGATGCAGCGATTGGCAAAACGCCCATCTGCGTCTCCTGTCTTAAAGCCAAAAGAACCCAGCATTAACCAAATGTTCAATTCAGCCGCCAGATCCTGCAACGTCACCAAATGCGGATCATCCTCTTGCAAATGCAAAACCGCGTTTTGTTGAGAACGCGACATGGACACACAATTGGTGACTTCGGGTGTCAGAACAAACCCTGCCCCCTGTGCTGCTGCATCCTGCACCATGGCAGACACTATGGTGCAGTTGTCACTTGGAATGTCCGAAGACGTGATCTGCAGAAGCGCTGCACGCATTAGGCTGCCAGAAGGCTATCCAACTTACCTGCCCGCTCCAGTGCATAAAGGTCATCACAGCCACCAACATGTGTGTCACCGATGAAAATTTGCGGCACTGTGCGTCCACCATTTGCGCGTTTGATCATTTCGCCCTTGCGTGCAGGTTGCGCAAGAACGTTGATTTCCGAGAATGTCGCACCCTTTTGGGTCAGCAGTTTCTTGGCCGCATGGCAGAATCCACACAAGGGGGAGGTATAAATTTCAATCGGTTTCATGTCGCGCTTCCTTGGCACCTTTAACTCGAACCCCCACTTAATCATCTTTGACGACGCGTGCCAGTACCACAACATCGACACGCGCAGCGCCAGCCGTCAAACACGCCTCGGTTCCGGCGGCCAACGTAGCGCCACTGGTCATAACATCATCCACGAGGATCACAGATTTTCCTTGCAGCTTCGGGACGCGCTTTTCGTTTGCCGCCAAGGCCCCTTCAAGCCTCGCAAAACGTTCTGCCAATGTGATCCCATCCAACGGTTGGGTTGGCCGGACGCGTGTCAAACCGTCCAACACCGCAGGTTTTTCAAAATGCATCGCGAGTCGTTGTGCCAAATGGGCTGCCTGATTGTAGCGACGCTTCACCAGTCTGGTCCAATGCAACGGTATTGGAACAAAGACTGTGTCCTTTCCGACGAAGTCGCGCGTGACATTGGTCATCCATGGTAAAGCAATGCGCGCCACATCCAAGCGGTCGGCGTGTTTAAGGCGCAACACTAAAGTTCGGCCCATATCGCGATAGAACACCGCAGCACGTCCATTGCGCCAAGGTCTTGCAATTCTTGTGCAATCTTCGCATTGATCATCGTCATCCATCTGTTTGACCATGATGGGAACTCCGCAGGAATTGCAAACGGGGCCCATGATCAGAGGCACTTGCGCCCAGCACACGCCACATAATCCAAAGTCACTTTCCACACGACCGCCGCACCCTGCACAACTGGCAGGGAACAACAGACGAAGTGCAGTTTGAACCCTTGGCTTTAACATTCTAAAAGCCCCTTTATGTCCAATGCGCCCCCACAACTGACAGACCGCAGCGCTTTGATGCGCAACCGTAAACGGATGCAGCGGGATGCGTTGTTTCTTCATGATGAAGCCCGGTTTGAGCTGCAGGATCGGCTCGCCATGGTTAAAAAGTCGTTTACAGCGCCTGCCATCGTGACGGGTCACCCGGACATCTGGACCGATTTCTTGCCTGATGCCGTAATATTATCAGATGACGACGTGTTAAATTTGCACCCAAGAGCACACGATCTTGTGATCCATGTGATGGCTTTGCATTGGGCAAATGACCCTGTTGGCCAGCTTATTCAATGTCGCCGTGCCTTGAAGCCAGATGGTTTGTTCCTGGGTGTGATGCTTGGTGGGCAGACCTTGAACGAATTGCGCAGTTGTCTTGGCCAAGCAGAAGTCGCCGTTCGCGGTGGATTATCGCCGCGTGTGGCCCCAATGGGTGACGTTCGCGATCTCGGTGCATTATTGCAGCGGGGTGGATATGCGCTGCCGGTGGCGGATACGGCAACTTTGACTGCTGAATATAGTGATCTGACAGCGTTGATGCAGGACTTGCGTGCGATGGGCGAAGCCAATGCGTTAACCTCCCGCGACCGCCAATTTACCCGAAGGGACGTTTTTGAACAGGCCGCGTCGCTATACCAAGGCGCCTATCCCGGACAGCAAAAGGCACTGCGCGCCACCTATGAACTGGTAACTTTGACCGGATGGGCACCGGACGACAGCCAACAAAAGCCATTGCGTCCCGGGTCTGCCCAAGCGCGCCTGGCGGATGCTTTAAAGACGGACGAAAAGCCGCTGTTGGATTGACCTGCGCCGAATTCCATTTATCTGACTGACAAAGCCCTTACATTTGGACCTACACGATGCTGGATGACACCAAAAAAGCCGTTTGCCCGGCGCATGCCCCCGCAGACCACCCCGGGGTCAAGCCTGCCCGCGTGGGTATCTTGCTGGCAAATCTCGGGACTCCGGACAACTACGACTATTGGTCCATGCGACGTTACCTAAGCGAATTCTTGTCTGATCGCCGCGTCATCGACTTTTCGCCGTGGATTTGGCAACCGTTGTTACAGTTGGTCATTCTAACGAAACGCCCGTTTTCTTCTGGTGAAGCCTACAAGTCAATCTGGAACCACGAAGCTGGCGAAAGCCCCTTGTTGACCATTACGAAAGACCAAACAACGAAAATCAAAGAATCCATGAAGGATCGCTACGGTGATCAGGTTATGGTCGATTTCTGCATGCGTTATGGCAATCCATCAACGAAATCCAAAGTCCGCGAGATGGTCGACGCAGGGTGTCGGAAAATTCTCTTCTTTCCGCTGTACCCCCATTATGCTGGCGCAACGTCCGCAACTGCAAATGATCAATTCTTCCGCGCATTGATGAAGGAGAAATGGCAACCAGTTGCCCGGACAGTAGATCCCTATTTCGAACATCCGATGTATATCGAAGCGTTGGCGCAGTCGATTGAACGGGCTTATGCTGAAATTTCTGATCGCCCGGATATTCTGGTCTGTTCCTATCACGGAGTGCCCAAGCGGTACTTGATGGAAGGCGACCCGTATCACTGCCATTGCCAGAAAACGACGCGGTTGTTGAAAGAACGGTTAGGCTGGGCAGACACAGACATCACAACAACGTTCCAGTCCCGGTTTGGTCCTGCGGAATGGTTGCAGCCCTATACTGTGGAAGAAGTCGCGCGCCTTGCAGAGGCGGGTAAGAAGAAGATTGCGGTATGTGCTCCTGCGTTCTCGGCAGATTGCATCGAGACCTTGGAAGAGATCAATGAAGAAATCAAAGAGAGCTTTGAAGAGGCAGGTGGTAAGCAGTTTACCTATATCCCATGCCTCAACGATGACGCTCAGCATATCGCGGCACTGTCCGCAATAATCGAAGAAAACCTGCAGGGTTGGTTGAAGTAAGGCCCATAAAAGCCCGACGCGGCGCCCTTTGCTAAGCGCGCCGCGTACGTTGAAGTTGTTAGTCAGTCGCTGCCAAAAGCGTCAAAATCAACATCACCAATGGCAATGTGGCACCTGCGGATGAATTGCGCACAGGCTCAATGATCGTCTCGACAGGTGTGACTGGAACCAGTTCTGGGTTAGCAGCAAAGCTCGCCGAAGAAAGACAGGCAACAACGGCAGCAGTTACGATTATTCTCACAATATTCCCCCTATTTTGTGACAAAAACTGTAAGCAAAATTCCTGGGGCTTGTGCAGAAAAATACGACTTATCCACAAAAAAAGGCCGCACTTTGCAGTGCAGCCCTTTTCAAATGTCGATGCGCTTATCGCTTAGTCAGCAACAGCTGCCAAGACGACCGCCAAAATGATCAACGGAATGATAACACCAGCGGACGAACCGCGAGTCTCTTCTACAATCACAGGTGCTTCAATGAATGGGTCCGCGATGTTGCCTGCAAATGCAGTAGAAGCAGCAGCTGTCAATGCAGCAGCAAGTACGAATTTTTTCATAGGTCGTCTCCAGTAAGTTAAGTCAAAGATATCCTAAAGCAAAAAAGGCCACACAAGAAGCGTGGCCTTTTTTGTTTCTGATATCACCAACAATTAGTCGGCAACAGCAGCCAGAACGACTGCCAAAATGATCAATGGAATGATAACGCCAGCGGACGAACCGCGAGTTTCTTCCACAATCACAGGTGCTTCAATGATCGGATCTGCAACAGTACCCGCAGAAGCGGTCGAAGCAGCGGCGGTCAGGGCAGCAGCAAGAACGAGTTTTTTCATATTAACCTCCAGTAAGTGCAGACCGAATCTTTCGGCACGCACGCAAGACTTACCTCGTAAATGACTCATAAACAGCTATGGATGGTGAATGCAAACGCGATTGCGCAGCTTTCCACCGTCCGAAGCCGAATGTCGTCAAATTAGCAACACCTGAGTGCCCACTTGTGCCAATTCATACAGCTCTTCAATGTGTTGATTGTACAAGCCAATACAGCCATTTGAAGAACGGCGGCCAATTTTGCGCGTGTCATGCGTTCCGTGGATCCGATAATAGGTCCATGTCAGGTGCATACTGCGCGTCCCCAATGGGTTATCGGGCCCAGGACCGATATAGGGCGGCCATTCTGGATTTCGTTCCAACATGGATGGCGTCGGACGCCAATCCGGTTCTGGATCTTTCAGAATGATCTGCGTACGCCCCCGACGAGTCAAATCCTCGGACAAAGGAACGCTGGACGGGTACAATTTGTACAACGTCTGCTCTTCATTCCAGAAGTGCACTGCACGGCTGTCGATATCGACCAGAATTGCCCCTTTTCTGAGATCAGAGAAATAAGGCCGCCAATCCAATGTCCGAAAACTCGAGATGTTGCGGCGCACTTTCTCTGTCAGATCACGTTCGACCTCGGTTGTGGCTGCACTGTTTACATCGCTGGCTAGCTGCGCAAGCGATGGCGTGGCCAAAGTCGCTGCAGTCGCGGTCAAAAAGGTACGACGTGAGGTTTTGGAATAGTTTATTTTGGTCATTCAGCTCTCCAATGGAGTTCACAAGTCCCCAAGTAACGCCCATTCATTATTGCGCGAAAGACGCAGTTGCAAATCAAACCATTGTCATGTTGCCGCCAATTGCACGTTGGTGGTTTGAATTCAACACAAAGCCTGTGTATCCCTGTCTCACAAAATCCGCGTGGAGTGCCGGCTGATATGGTTCGTTTATTTACACTTTTTTCCGCAATCGTGCTGTTTGCTGCAGCATGTACCCCTGTGGAAACCTCGCTGGCGCCAGATGGCAAACCTTTGCCGAAGCTCTATCGCATTCGCGGCGGTGACGAAGGCAAGATCCAGTTTCGTATGCTGGATTCCATCAACTCGTTACGTCAGGCATCTGGGGCTCAACCCTTGCAGTTGAACGCGCAGCTCAATGCTGCCGCGGCCACGCATTCGAGGGACATGTCCATTCAAAACCGGCCATGGCACTTTGGGTCTGACGGATCTTCACCCATCGATCGTGTCCGACGTGTTGGATATACAGGTGGTCTGGTTGGCGAAACCATTTCGGAAACCTTCGAAACCGAGCTGGAAACCCTTGGTGCGTGGATGGAACAGCCTGATACACGTCGGGTCATTCTGGACCCGACAGGTCGAAACTTGGGATTTTCGTGGTTTCAGGAAAACAACGGCAAGATCTGGTGGACACTTGTGGTCGGCTCTTAAGCCAACCCAAACTTCTTACGGGTTGATCGTGATCAAAGTTCCCGTTCGCACCATCGCATAGATGTCTTCCATCTCGCGGTTGGTGACCGAAATACAGCCCCATGTCCAATCATCATCGCCCCGGCCCCGCTTAAACGGGTTTTGCTGACCATGGATGAAAATATCCCCACCGGGTGATTGGCCCAGCGCACGCGCCTCGGCGATGTCTTCCGCGTTCGGATAAGAAATCCCAAGACTTAAATGAAACTTGCTGTTCGGATTGCGCCTGTCGATAAAATAGGTGCCTTCGGGCGTCTTTCCGTCACCTTCAACCTTCTTGTCACCAGTCGGTTCAAAGCCCAGTTCAATGTCATACGTCTTAAGCGCACGACCATTGTTCACCAAGAACATCTTTCGTTCTTCTTTGTTCACAACGATCCCGGTGATTTCGGGGCCGTTGTAGGTTTTGAATTTGCTGTTCCTGGGTGAACAGGCTGACAGCAATCCGGTTGCTGCAGCGGCCGTAAAGAAATTTCGTCTATGCATGAAATTTGCCCGATTTTTCTAACTGGATAACACTGGCGGGTTGCAGCCGCCTAGCGAAATGCATCGCTGATATTTCACAGACGCGTTACTTTTCCGGCTTGTTCATGGCCGCTTCGATGGCCTCCAAACGTTTCAGAACTTCTACTCGATACGTGTCAGTTTCTTCTTTGCTGTCTTCCTGATGCGCGTCTTGCATAGAGTTTACGATCAAACCCACCAACAGGTTCACCACGGCGAACGTGGTGACCATGATGAAGGGTACAAAAAAGACCCATGCATATGGGAAGATTTCCATCACGGGGCGAACGATGCCCATCGACCAGGATTCCAAGGTCATGATCTGGAACAGTGAATAGGCGGACAAGCCAAGATCGCCGAACCAATCCGGAAATGAACTGCCAAACAGTTTTGTCGCGATAACCGAGCCAATGTAAAAAATGATCGCCATCAGCAAGAACACCGAACCCATGCCTGGCAACGCGGACACAAACCCCTCGACGACGCGACGAAGACTTGGCGCCGCTGACACCACGCGCAAGACACGCAAAATCCGCAAGGCTCGAAGAACTGATAAAGATTCAGCAGCAGGAACAAGCGAAATGCCAACGATCACAAAATCAAAGATATTCCAGCCACTTTTGAAAAAGCGCCAATCCAACGCGATCAGTTTCAAAACCAGTTCGATCACGAAAATCGCCAGACAGATTTCATCCAAGACTGAAATCAGCGAGCCTACTCTCGACATAACGAAGGTCGAGGTTTCAAGCCCAAGCACAACAGCATTGAACAAGATCACTCCGATAATGAAGTTGCTGATCAACGGGGAATTCAGCCAATTTGCTATTGCGCTACGGTTCATAAAATCATGTCCAGTTTCAAATCTTCTCTACTTATCCGCGCGTATGAACTGTGCGGCAAGCTCCACATGTGCTGACCAGCGAAATTGATCTACAACCTGCACCCATTGGGGCACATATCCCGCATTGACCAAAACCTTAGCATCTCGGGCAAAGGTCGCCGGATCGCAAGAGACATAGGCAATCTTTGAAACGCTGGATTTTGCCAATTCTGCGATCTGGGCACTTGCCCCCGCCCGAGGTGGATCAAGAACAACAGCGTCAAACTTAATCAGCTCGGATGCAATCAAAGGGTCGCGAAAAAGGTCGCGTGATAACGCTTTTACCGGATGCGTAAGTCCGGCGTGATTTGCGGCCTCTTGGCTCGCTTTTGCCATCCCTTTGTCACCTTCAATTGCTGTAACTGGCGCGGTTTCGGCGATGTGCAGGGCAAAAGTTCCACAGCCAGAAAACAAATCGAGCACATGCTTTGATCCCTCAATCGCTTCCGCAACACAGGCTTGCAAGATTTTTTCGCCATGTTCTGTAGCTTGCAAAAATGCGTTTGGTGGCAACGTTACATGCGCATTGCCAATGGGGTGCGTTGCGGTTGCGGATTGAGCAACCAATTCGCCGTTCCAAAACAGACGAACCACATTATGAGCGATGGCGATTTGCGGCAGATGCCAAGTCAGATCTTTGTCCATCGGCCTGCCGCCTTCGACTGCAACATCCATACCATTGGGCGTGGCCGTACAATGCAC
>CALHST010000099.1 GCA_938038825.1 uncultured Paracoccaceae bacterium
GGTCTCCAATACAAGACCCAGATTGTGCGAAATGAACAGCATCGATGTGCCGTATTTCTTGCCCAGATCCTTAACCAACTCGACCACGGCAGCTTCGACCGTTACATCCAACGCCGTTGTCGGCTCATCCAGGATCAACAATGACGGTTCGGACATCAGCGCCATCGCGATGACAATGCGCTGTTGCTGGCCGCCCGATAATTGATGCGGGAAGGCATCCAAAATCCGCTTGGGATCGGGCAGTTTCACATCCGTGACCACCTGTAAGGCGCGCTTATACGCTTCGGATTCGCTAACGCCTTGATGGATCATCGGCACTTCCATCAGTTGTTTGCCGATCTTCATCGCGGGGTTCAGGGATGCCATCGGCTCTTGATAGATCATCGCAATTTCCGAACCGCGAATGTCACGCAGCTCGTCCATGCTCATCTTGCCCAAATCCTGACCCTTGAACTTGATGGATCCACCCACGATGCGTCCATTCACGCCCAGATCTTGCATCACACCCAAAGCCACAGTGGATTTCCCACAGCCCGATTCCCCAACAAGCCCAACGGCTTCCCCGGGTTGGACCTCAACCGAAAAGTCCATCACCGCTGGGATTTCGCGCAGGCGCGTAAAGAACGAAATGGACAATTGGTCAATCTCAAGGATCGGACCGTCGTAATCCCGCTGTGCCATCATATTTCTCCCTGTTTGACCGATTGCGCAGGTGTCCTGCATTCTTTTGGTCAACAATACCTCGGGGTCCGGGGCGGCGCCCCGGTCCGCCGCTTGTTATTAATCCTTCAGGCTTTCTTCGCGCAGCCCGTCGGCCAACAAATTCAGCCCCAGTACGAGCGACAAAAGGCTGAGTGCCGGTGCAATGGCCGCATGCGGATAGATTGACAGCAATTTGCGCCCATCATTGATCGTGGTGCCCCAATCCGGGCTTTCCGGCGGCAGTCCCAGCCCAAAGAAACCCAAGGTTCCCAGAAGGATGGTTGTATACCCAATCCGCAGGCAGAAATCGACGATCAGCGGCCCGCGTGCGTTGGGCAGGATCTCCCACAACATGATGTACCATGGGCCTTCACCGCGCGTTTGGGCGGCCGCCACATAGTCGCGTGTTTTGATATCCAATGCGAGCCCACGCACGATGCGAAACACAGTGGGTGCGTTCACAAAGACCACTGAAACAAACACCACCAGAATTCCGGGGCTCATATCAAAGATATCCAAGGCCGCCGGAAGACCGGGAATATAGACATCGTCCGTCGACACGAACGCGCCGTCTGAACTGACCAAAGTGAGATAGGCAAAGAACAAAGCCCCGATGACCACAATCAGGAGCGGTGTGCGCACTGACGGCTGGGTGTAGTAACGCGAGTTCAACAGCACCGTGAAAAAGATGATCGGGAAGAAGAACAGCACAATCGCCATGTATTTTGGCACGCCCACTGCCGTGATTTCTGGCGTGACCAGAAGGTAAAACAGCAAGATCACAGGAAAGGCGAGGATCAGGTTCGCAATGAAACTGATGATCGTGTCTAAAGCTCCGCCATAATACCCAGCGGGCAGCCCCAATGTGATGCCCACCATAAAAGCAAATAACGTGGCAAAGGGGGCGATTTGTACGACGACAAATGCGCCTTTCACCACGCGGCTGAACACATCGCGCGCCAGATTGTCACCACCCAGCAAGTACCACAAATACTCGCCATCCTCCGCACCGCGCACAGGCGTGCCGGGGGATTTGTTCTTCATGCCAGACAATTGAGACAAGGCGTCATGTGTGACGATCATATCTGCGGCCCCCATAAGGCCCACAAACACCCAGAACATCACCAGTCCAAAGCCGATCATGCCCACAGTGCTGTCAAACAGCTTTCCGTACAAACCAAGTCTGCGTTTGTACATTATGGACACGGCAAACAGCGCCACAAGCGCGATCCAAACAGGGATCAAACGGCGCGACACGCCACCCACGATGCCGGCACCTTCGGGGCCTAACAGGGCGCCCACCACCAGATAGACCAGCGATATCGCAACCACGCCCAGAAACAGATAGGTCGATAGACGGATGGACAGCCCATGCGGTCCGACACTGGCGGCCAATGTGCCATCCGGATTGATGTGTGCCCTCCCAGAGGGGGCCACAAAAGACAAGACGATTTGGGACAGCAAAGCCAAGGCCAACCCCACAATCAGAATTTGAAAAATCGGGTCAAGGACTGTTCCCAGGCCACCTGTATATGTCAATGGTTCCATGTCAGCAGCCCTCCCTTAAGAAATTCGAATGCGTGGGTTCAGATAGACATAGCCGATATCCGAAATCAGCTGCGTCAGAAGAACCACAAACACCGAGACCACCGACACGGCCAAAAGTGTGTCGATATCGTTGTTGCCAGCCGCTTGCACCAGCAGCCATCCAAACCCTTTGTAGTTGAACAGGGTTTCCACAATCACCACACCGTTCAGAAGCCATGGAAACTGCAGCATGATCACTGTGAACGGCGCGATCAAAGCGTTGCGCAAGGCGTGTTTCATGACGATGTTTGGAAAACTGACCCCTTTGAGCCGCGCAGTGCGGATATATTGCGCGGTCATCACTTCGGCCATTGACGCACGGGTCATGCGGGCAATGTAGCCCATACCGTATAGCGCAATGGTCAGAACAGGTAAGGTAAAGTTGGCAAATGTCGCGTCATCCATGGCCGTGGTCGCTGACCCTTTGAACCATTTAAGCCCGACAGCAGAGGATGAGAAAATTGCGATAAACAAAACCCCCGACACATATTCCGGTGTGGCTGTTGTGGTGATCGAGAACGTGGACAAGGATCGGTCCAGTCCCGAGCCCTCTCGCATCCCAGCAAGCACCCCAACGATCAAAGCCATCGGGACCATGACGAGCATAACGATGCCCATGAGCTTGCCTGTATTTCCCAGTCTCGCGGCAACAAGCCCGCTGACATCGTCTTTGAATTGCAGCGAATACCCCCAATATCCTTGAAGAACCCCGCAATATCCGACGCGCTCTTCTTCGGGCAGGTCACTATCGCGGCACTGGCGCAGGACTGTGCCGTCCTCTTTCACGGTCTCCCAACCTTGTGCGACGCCCAGCCAACGGCCGAATTTCACAAAGGTGTTGTCCGTGTAGCCGCGATCAGACAGCCAACTGTTCACAGCTTCATCGGACATCCGGAAATTGCCTTGGTTTTTGGCCAGCTTTTCCAAGTTCGGATAAAGGTTGGTCATGAAGAAAACGACGAATGTCAGGCAGATTGCTGTGAACAGCATCATTGCCAATCGTCTCAGTATAAAAATTCCCATTATGGCCCCTGTTGTCAGCCGGTCTGCACGTTTTGCGTGCGATATTTTTGTTTTTCGGCACTTGTGCCCTGATATGTAGGGTATCCTCAATGCACAGCGCTGCAGTTGTGCCTGTCTTAAAAGACACATAATGCGCCGCGATTGTCCCGTCCCCACGCGATTGCCCGCCATTGAGGCAGCAGAATGCCATCAGGTCAATCGTTGGATGCGTCTTACGTGGAATAATTGCGACTTCGTGATGGGCTGAAAGCGACGTGACGGGTGATATGCTGTGAAGTTTGCAACTTTAACGGTGCGGGCGTTTGCGCAGTGCACTTGGTGCGTGGCCCGTCTGTGTTTGAATGAACCGTGAAAAAGAGGCGGCAGAGCCGAATCCGAATTTGGCTGCAATATCTTGGATGGGATCTTGGCTGTCTTCGAGTGCCGTTCTTGCGGCGTGTAGGCTGCGCTGTGAGATTAGTGCCGCTGCGCTGTGACCCAGCCGAGATTTACACACGCGGCTAAGATGGGTCGGGGTGACGTCCAGCCTTTCTGCATAATCCGCCATCAAAAGACCTTTGGGAAAGTGGCGTTCTAGATCCTCGAGATATGCGGCCAACAAGCGATCCGAAGCTGTGCTGGTTTGAGCATCTCCGTTTTGGGCAATGATCTGGCGGTGTAGCCAGATTGCGATTTGCCCTGCGGAATGGTGCATCGCGTGATCCGCGTGGATCTGGTCCTCGCGGCTTTCTCGTAAAATGGCTTCCACATGCATGCTGATGTCTGCTTGGCTTCCTGCATCGCGCAAGCGCAGCAAATACGGCTCAACCGGCCACGGGGCGTCTGCGTTTGGGGGCAAAGTAATGATGTGGCCATTCATGGCGGCCCCCGGCGTCAAAGACATGGGTTGGTCCGCTGGAAGAAACAGAAAATTATGCACGCCAATGCCATACCGTCTTGGGCCCAGAATGACCCGGCCCTGACCATGGGTGATCCAGATCGCGCGTGGGGACGGGGCGCTGTGCAATAAGCTGAGATGCCATTCTGCGGTGCGAAACAAAGTGGCGAGCGATGCGATTTGCACCGGATGGTCATTTTTCGGGGTCATGTTGCGGCGTCCAGCCAATGCCAGTTGCTGCAACGTTTGCGAAACCACGTGCGCTGACGTTTGGCATATCGGCGGGTGGCGATGATGACACGTTCGCGCGCTTCGGCCTGCGTGATGTCGCCTTGGGCCAGCGCGGTCAATTCTGGCACACCGATCGCGCGGAAGGCTGGCAAGTTGGGATCGTAATGTGGGCGCATCTCTTGCACCTCGTCAAGGGCCCCCAAATCCATCATCTGATCGAATCGCAGTTCTATCCGCGGGGTCAGCCATTCTTTTGGGGCATCAAACACAAACGCGGCCGTCTGTTCGACAGGAAGTGTCGCGTCGGTCGGATCGTCTTGCCATGCGGACAGGGCACGCCCTGTATGGTGCTGCACTTCCCAAGCGCGCTGGACGCGGGCCCGATTGGCAAGGTCGATCCGGGCTTTGGTTTCAGGATCCAAAGCGGCTTGCATGGTTTCCAGCGAGAGTGCGTCAGCCTTAGTTCGGACTGCATCGGGGATTGCAGGAATTTCGGACAATCCTTCCGTGAGTGCGGACAGATACAGTCCGGTTCCCCCAACAATAATCGGACGTATGTCTTGTTTTAAAAGCAGTTGGACATCCCGCAACCAATGCCCGGCGGAATAAGGTTGATCGTATTGGACGTGCCGGTACAGCTGATGCGGCGCTTGTGCGCGTTCCTTTGCTGACGGGCAGGCGGTGATCACGTCCCAACACGCATAAATCTGGCTGGCATCGGCGTTTACGATCACGCCGCCTTGGTGTTGAGCAATGTCCAAAGCCAAGGCTGACTTGCCAGACGCAGTCGGTCCGGCAATTAGAACCGGGGTTTCCGGCGACAGATCTTTCAGAATTTGGCCAAAGGACATTGTTGTTACCATTGCAGTATGCGCACTTTTAAGGCAGGTAGCCCGGCAACGCGAGACCATGCAAGCAGGGGGCCGCCGCATGACAGAGACAACTCCAGAATTTAAACGGGTGATGTTGAAGATTTCAGGCGAAGCGCTGATGGGAGACCAAGGGTTCGGTCTGCATCCACCAACAGTGCAACGCATCGCCGAAGAAGTAAAAGCCGTGCATGATTTGGGTGTCGAGATTTGTATGGTGATCGGGGGCGGCAACATCTTCCGGGGCCTGCAAGGATCCGCCCAAGGGATGGAACGCACAACAGCCGATTACATGGGCATGATTGCAACAGTTATGAATGCCTTGGGGATGCAAGCTGCATTGGAAAGTGTGGGGGTTTTTACCCGTGTGATTTCAGCCATTCCCATGGATCAAGTGTGCGAACCCTATATCCGCCGCCGCGCCGTGCGCCACCTTGAAAAGAACCGAGTTTGCATCTTTGCTGCCGGGACAGGAAACCCGTATTTCACCACGGATACCGCTGCTGCGTTGCGGGCCAACGAAATGGCCTGTCAGGATATTTTCATGGGCAAAAACGGCGTCGACGGGGTGTATGACAAAGACCCGGCTAAACATGACGATGCCGTGCGGTATGACACAGTTACGTATGACGAAGTCCTGCAAAAACGTTTGGGTATTATGGATGCATCTGCCATTGCGCTGACGCGGGACAACAACTTGCCCATCATTGTGTTTGGGTTGGATCAACCCGGCGGCTTCAAGCGGGTGATGGCGGGTGAGGGCACCTTTACCAAAGTCCAAGGATAAGTCTTGGACAACACAAGCTTCTATACAAAAGAGCCCGTCTGAATTAGACACTTGGCTTAACTGAATAATAACTTTGAGGTTCTGATGTCTGAAGACTTCATGCTCGACACGGATGACATTGAACGCCGCATGGAAGGCGCAATGGCAAATCTTAAGACGGAATTTGCATCCCTAAGAACAGGGCGCGCGTCTGCGTCCATGCTGGAACCGGTGACGGTAGAAGCCTATGGCCAACAAACACCGATTAACCAAGTGGGCACTGTCAATGTGCCTGAACCCCGTATGGTCACGATCAATGTGTGGGACAAATCCATGGTGAACGCCGTTGAAAAAGCAATTCGTGAAAGCGGGTTAGGGATCAATCCTCAATTAAACGGCACGATTATTATGCTGCCGATTCCAGAATTGAACGAAGAACGCCGCCGCGAGCTTGGCAAAGTGGCTGGGCAATATGCAGAAAGCGCGCGCGTTGCGGTGCGCAATATTCGTCGCGATGGCATGGATCAGATCAAAAAAGCCAAGGCAGATGGCCTTGGGGAAGATGATCAAAAGCTTTGGGAAGGTGAAGTGCAGGAAATTACTGATCGCTTCATCAAATTAGTGGATACGACATTAGACGGAAAGCAAGAAGAAATTATGCAGGTTTAAGGTGCACATAGCATGCACAATTACAGTGTGATGTTGTGCGTTTGGCTGCTTTAAACGTGATCAAAATGGGAATTGTACAATTACGAAAGATCCTCTCATGACAGGTCCACGCCACGTCGCGATTATTATGGACGGAAATGGTCGCTGGGCTACACAGCGGGGGCGGCCGCGTTTATTTGGTCATCACGCAGGTGCGCGGCGCGTGCGTGAGATTGTCGAAGCCTGTCCTGAACTAGGCGTGGATTATCTGACGATTTTTGCCTTTTCCACTGAGAATTGGAAACGGACACAAGCCGAAGTTGCGGGTCTGATGTCCTTGTTCCGGCGCTATATCCTGCGCGAGACAAAAACGCTGGTGGCCAATGGTGTCCGTGTGCGGTTCATCGGGGATCGTGTCCGTTTGGACGATAGTCTGGTCGGCATGATGGATGAGCTGGAACGTCTGACCGAAAACAACACGAGCGTGCATCTGACAATCGCGATCAATTATGGTGGGCGTGATGAAGTGACACGCGCCACGAAACGTCTTGCCGAAGAAGTCGCGGCGGGGCGGCTTGATCCCGAAACTGTGGATGAAGAAACGCTTCCAAAGTTCTTGGATACCTGCGTTTTACCCGATCCTGACTTGGTTATTCGCACCAGTGGCGAAGCGCGGATTTCCAACTTTTTGCTGTGGCAATCGGCGTATTCAGAATACGAATTTATCGACACGCTTTGGCCGGATTTCCGTGCGGACGAATTTGCCAAACTGTGTGATGCCTATGGGGCCCGCGATCGCCGTTATGGCGGCTTGCGCGCATGACATCTGCGCAGTCGGGTCGTTGGGCGGATCTTGTGCCTCGCGTTCTGTCTGCGGTGGCGATGTTGATTGTCGGTGGGGTTGAGCTTTGGCTTGGCGGCCGCATGTTTCATGTCTTTGCAGGTTTGGTAGTCGCATTGATGATGTGGGAATTGATCCGCATGGTGGCACCTGAAAACGGCACGCTGGCGGTGCTGTGCGCTGTGATCAGCGGTATCGCAATTGCGGGCCTACCCGAGATTGTTAGCACTGTGGGCACGTTCGGGATCAGCGTCCTGTGCGTGATCGTGGGGGCGATCCTGGGTGGCTTGCCGGGAAAAATGCGGGGTATGAGCATTCCTTATGGGGCTTTGATCTTGCTGGGCGGACTTACTTTGATTCTGGTCCGTGACAATCTTGGGCTTCCATGGATTTTTTGGCTGGTTTTCGTGGTCATTGCTTCGGATGTCGCAGGTTACTTTGCCGGCAAAACCTTTGGTGGGCCAAAGTTCTGGCCTGCGATCAGCCCAAAGAAGACGTGGTCCGGTACCGTTGCGGGATGGATTGGCGCGGGATTGGTCGGCGTGTTCTTTGGCATGGGGTCGGGTATTCTGTTTGGGGTTGTTGTTTTGTCTATCCTTTTGGCGTTCGCAGCGCAGATGGGGGACATCGCAGAAAGTGCGATCAAACGTCGGACCGGCGTCAAAGACAGCTCATCCTTGATACCGGGACATGGGGGCGTTTTGGATCGGTTTGATGGGCTGCTTGGCGCATCCGTTGCGTTGTTGATCATTGCTGTTATCACTGGATTCCCAGCAGGACTGATCTGATGCGGCGCGTATCGATTTTTGGATCCACCGGGTCCATTGGGCAAAATACCATTGATTTGATCAAGCGGGATTTGGATGCCTATGATGTGGTTGCCCTGAGCGGTGCGCAAAACATCAAACTACTGGCCGAAGATGCGATTGCCTTAAATGCCGATGTCGCGGTGACAGCAGACAAGAGGCGTTTGCAGGATTTGAAAGATGCTTTGGCAGGATCCTCTGTGAAGGCCGCTGCGGGACAAGCCGCATTGATCGAAGCCGCCGACCGCCCAGCAGATTGGGTGATGTCGGCCATTGTGGGCGCCGCGGGCCTTGCCCCCGGCATCTGCGCCTTGGAACGCGGGGCCACATTGGCGCTGGCCAACAAAGAAACGTTGGTCTGTGCCGGACAATTGGTGTTGGAGACCGCCAAAGCAAACGATACGCGATTGCTGCCTGTCGACAGTGAACATTCGGCGGTGTTTCAAGCGCTGATTGGTGAAGACATGGCCGCAGTGGAACGTGTGATCATCACCGCAAGCGGCGGTGCGTTTCGCGATTGGCCCTTGGACAAGTTGCAAGACGCAACTCTGGATCAAGCCTCGGCGCATCCGAATTGGGACATGGGGCAAAGGATCACAATCGATTCCGCGTCTATGTTTAACAAAGCCTTGGAACTTATTGAAACGCGAGAATATTTCGACGTTGAACCTGATCAGATTGAAGTGCTGGTGCATCCTGAATCGATGATCCATGCATTGGTTGGGTTTCGCGATGGGGCGTTGATGGCGCATGTCGGTCCTGCCGATATGCGCCATGCGATTGGCTTTGCGCTGCATTATCCGACTCGAAAGCATCTTCCGGTAGAGCGTTTGGACCTTGCCAAACTTGGCAGCTTTAGCTTTCGCGCCCCGGATGAATTGCGTTGGCCTGCGTTGCGTTTGGCACGGGAAGTGATGGATCGGCGTGGCTTGGCAGGCGCGATTTTCAACGCCGCAAAAGAAACCGCGTTGGACGGGTTCATAAGCGGGCGCATCCGGTTTACGGACATGGCGGATGTCGTGAGTGAGGTTTTAGGGCGTGACAAAGACACAGATGGTCTTATTGATGCCGCAATGACACTTGATAACGTCGTCCGGGCTGACCATTTGGCACGTATGGCAGCGACTGCGGTCATAGAAACTAAAACAGGGTAAAACGTGGAATTTCTGTCATATTTGCCAACCTTCGGCGGCTTTATCTGGACTGTTGTGTTCTTTGTTGTCGCGCTCAGCGTGATCGTGGCGATTCACGAATACGGACACTACATTGTTGGGCGCTGGTCTGGCATACATGCTGACGTGTTTTCCATTGGTTTTGGGCCGATACTTTGGTCACGCCACGACAAACGCGGAACACGCTGGCAGATCGCGGCACTTCCCTTTGGTGGGTTTGTGAAATTTGCTGGCGACGCGAATGCGGCTTCGGGCAAAGACGAAGAGGCGATGGCAGACGTCGTCGATGACCCCGTTGCCTTGCGAAAAACCATGCACGGCGCGCCGCTTTGGGCACGTGCGGCAACGGTCTCTGCTGGGCCAGTATTCAATTTCATTCTGTCTTCGATCGTTTTTGCCTTTGTTGCTTTGAACAGTGGCCAGGTCACTGATCCTTTGACCGTTGGCGAAGTTGTGCCACTGCCTGCTGAAAATCGCGGCCTTCAAGCCGGGGATGTTTTGCTTGAAATTGATGGGAAACCGGTTCCTGATCGTTCAAGTCCGGCATATTCCGCCTTTCTTGCCGACTTGCCGCTTGAGCCGCAATTGTTGTTCAAAGTGCTGCGTGACGGAACAGAGATCGAAGTCGAAGACGCCTATCCCACGCCGCCGCGCGTTTCTGAGGTTATCCCGCAAAGTGCGGCCATTGCAGCCGGTCTTCAAGCGGGCGATGTGATTCAAGCTATCGACGGAAAGCCTGTCTTTGCCTTTATTGAACTGAAAAACGCAGTCGAATCGTCAGATGGCCGTGCCCTAAACTTGACAGTGTGGCGCGCAGGCGACTTGGTCGACATGGAATTGGCGGCCAAGCGGATTGATACACCAAAAGCTGATGGCGGATTTGAAACGGCTTGGCGCATTGGTGTTGCCAGCGGCGGCAGCTTTGAACCTGCAACAGAATCGCTTGGCGCCGGCGCCGCCGTTTGGAGCGGGATTACCCGCACTGGCGAGATCATCGAAAGTTCGATTTCGGGTCTTTGGCATATCATCATTGGTGATATTGGAACCTGTAACTTGTCAGGCCCGGTGGGAATCGCCCAAGTGTCTGGTCAAATGGCCAGCCAGGGTGCGCTAAGCTTTGTGATCTTTATCGCAGTTCTTTCAACGGCCGTTGGACTTTTGAACTTGTTCCCAATCCCGGCGTTGGATGGGGGCCACTTGGTGTTCTATGCCTTCGAAGCAGTAACGGGACGTCCGCCAAGTGATGCAGCGCTGCGTATCCTGATGACCATTGGTTTGACCATGGTCTTATCGCTGATGGTCTTTGCGCTTTATAATGACTTTAGGTGCCCATAAGCCGTGCCACAATCTTGCCTTATTTTGGCTTAATTGCAGCCTAACTGTCAGGTTACGCTGACCTTCAAGGCTTCATTGGGCGATAAGAGACAAAGATCATGCAAACACTAACATCTGGATATCGTGGCTTAAGCCTCATGATGTTGCTGAATTGGGATCGGTTGGTCTATTTGGCAACAATCGTGCTTGCACTGTTGTTCGGCGCGTGGATCGGCGGCCTCTGACCCTTTCAAAATGATGCGAAAAACACAACCCGCCAGAATTGCTCTGCGCGGGCGTTTGTCGTTTTGACATGGAGCCGCGTTAGAGGTAGGGAAGGGTTAACAAAAAAACTATAAGAGGTGTGTGATGTCGTTGGCAAATTCGAACATCGCGCGGGCAAGGGCTCAATCCAAGTTACCTAAGGCAATGCTGTTATGCTTTGCCGCGGTCATCGGTGTAAGCTTTTTGCTGGGCACAGTCGGCGCTTTTGCGCAGTCCTTTACGTTTACGCGTGTAGAAATCGAAGGCAACCAACGTATTGGTGATGCAGCGATTTTACAAACGGCGGCGATCCCACAGGGGCAACAAGTCTCTGCAGCGCAGGTGAATGCAGCAGTCCAAAGGCTGCAAGGGAGTGGGTTCTTTGAATCGGTTGAGGTTGAGCCTGCAGGAAGCACCCTGCGGATCACGGTGGTCGAATTCCCCACTGTTAATCGCATCAATTTCGAAGGGAATCGGCGGATCAAGGATGATGCATTGTCGTCGCTGATCCAGTCGAATGAACGCCGCGTTTACAGCCCCGCACAAGCAGAGCGGGACGCAGCCATCATTGCAGAAGCCTACGCAAACGAAGGACGCATCGCGGCACGCGTGACGCCTCGTGTGATCCGTCGAAGCAACAATCGCGTCGATCTGGTCTTTGAAATCTTTGAAGGCGGCGTGGTCGAGATTGAGCGTCTGAGCTTTGTTGGAAACCGTGTGTTTTCCGATACCCGCCTGCGTCGTGTTCTTGAAACCAAGCAAGCCGGGATCTTTAGAAACTTTGTCCGTCGTGACACGCTGGTCGAAGACCGTGTGGAATTTGACAAACAGGTTTTGCGCGACTTCTACCTAAGCCGTGGTTACATCGACTTCCGCACGAATTCGACCAACGCGGAACTGACCCGTCAGCGCGATGGCTATTTCCTTGTGTTCAATGTGCAAGAGGGCCAGCAATTCCGCGTTGGCGAGATTTCGGTCTCTTCCCAAGTTGAAGAGGCGGACGAAGATCAGTTCTTTGGCGGGATCAAAACCAAATCAGGTATCGTGTACTCGCCAACCCTGATTGAAACAGACATTGCACGTCTGGAACGGATTGCTGTCAAAGAAGGCATCGACTTCTTGCGAGTGGAACCGCGTGTCACGCGAAACGACCGTGATCTGACATTGGATGTGGAATACGTTCTGACGCGCGGACCCCGTGTGTTTGTTGAACGGATTGATATCGAAGGCAACACAACCACCTTGGACCGCGTTATTCGCCGTCAGTTCCGTATTGTGGAAGGCGATCCCTTTAATCCACGTGAAATCCGCGAAAGTGCGGAACGGATCCGGGCATTGGCGTTCTTTAGCAATTCTGACGTGAACGCCCGTGAAGGGTCAGCACCTGATCAGGTGATCATTGACGTTGATGTGGAAGAGCAACCGACAGGTTCGTTCAGCTTTGGCGGGACGTTCTCGAACAACAGCGGTTTTGGCTTGGTTCTTCAGTTCCAGGAAAACAACTTTCTAGGTCGTGGCCAACGGTTGTCTGTGAACGTGTCTACTGCGGAGGAATCTCAGAATACTGGGATTTCGTTCTTTGAGCCTGCACTTCTAGGGCGCGATCTGGAATTTGGTTTGCAAGCGCGGATTACTGATAACACATCCAGCTTCACGACCTATGACGTGGAAAACATCGTGTTCACCCCGTCTTTGGCCTTCCCGGTCAGCGAAAACGGGCGTCTGACACTGCGCTACACCGCAGAGCAAGACACAATCAGTGCACGGGAACCAAATGTCAGCGGGACGCTTGTGAATAATGACATCGCGATTGGCGATCAATTGTCCAGCTCGATTGGTTATACCTACAGCTATGATACGCGCCGGACAGGTTTGAACCCTAACGCGGGTGTTTTGCTTGAGTTCAGCCAAAATTTTGGTGGCCTTGGTGGTGACAATACATTTGTTGAAACACGGGCGCGCGCCATTGGTGTCACACGTGTAGCAAACGAAGAAGTCACATTGCGTGCCACCGTGGAAGCGGGTGCGCTCAACTTCACGCGGGGCAGTAGTCGGGTTACGGACCGTTTCTTGTTGAACCCAAGCATTCTGCGCGGGTTTGAAGCTGGCGGTATTGGACCACGGGATCAAAGTCTTGGTGCCGATGATGCGGTTGGCGGGAACTTCTTCTTCGCCGCACGTTTGGATGCAGAATTTCCACTGGGCCTGCCAGAAGAGTATGGCATTACAGGTGGCGCATTCTATGATGTGGGCAACTTGTACGACCTGTCCAATGTGGACCTGACCGGGGCAAATATCGTTGGCGAAGGCGGCTCGCTGCGCCATGTTATCGGTGTGTCGATCCTGTGGGATACACCCATCGGTCCTTTGCGCTTCAACTTCTCTGAAGCGCTTAAGAAAGAGGTCTTTGACCGCGAGCAGCAATTCGACCTGACGATTTCGACCCAGTTCTAGGGTCGAAACGTGGGTGCGCGTAGATACGTTTGGGGAATGGTTTTGGCCTTTGGGTTGGCCGTTCCCCAGACCACACATTCCCAAGATACCCTACAAGTTCAAAGCCCGGTCTTATTGATCGATTCAGATCAGCTCTATGTGAGCAGTCGTTTTGGCCAGCGGATTTTGGAAGAGGTCGAAGCGGAAAACGCCGCCATTATTGCAGAAAATCAACGAATTGCGACAGAGCTTGAAGCCGAAGAAAAAGCTTTGACCGAGCAGCGGCCGACGTTGGAACCAGACGCGTTTCGTATTCTGGCAGATGAGTTTGATGAAAAAGTGCAAGCCATTCGCCGCGAGCAAGAAGTCAAAGCGCGTTTGATTGTGCGTAAGCAGGACGAAGCGCGGCGGGATTTTTTGACCACAGCAGCACCGATACTGGAACAAATGATGATCGAAGCAGGCGCGACAGTGGTCTTGGAACGCCGGCAGGTTTTGCTGTTTCGCAATACAGTTGATATCACCCGCGAGGCCACGCTGCGTATCAATGCTGAAATTGGTGACGGCGAACAACTGCAGCCAAGCCCAAACAACGAGTAACGCGTTGCTTGCTCAAACCCGGTGCAGTTGCTAGCACCGTACAGACCAATCTGCTTTTGATTTAGAAAAGATGTACCACTCTATGACTGACCAGCCTTTAAGTGCCGATATCCAATTGATCCAACGGATCCTGCCACATCGCTATCCGTTTTTGCTGGTGGATAAGGTGGTCGATATCCAAGGAACAGCCTCTGCCAAGGGCATCAAGAATGTGACAATGAACGAACCGCATTTTCAGGGCCATTTTCCGGGCACACCGATCATGCCGGGTGTGACAATTGTCGAAGCCATGGCGCAAACGGCCGCTGTTATGGTGGGCACTGCGCTGGATTTGGCTGACAAAGAAATGCTGATCTATTTCATGTCGATTGATAAGTGTAAGTTTCGTCGCAAAGTGATCCCTGGTGACGTCTTGGAAATGCAATTGACCACGTTGCGCGGCAAACCGGGTGGGAAAGTTTGGAAATTCGGCGGCCATGCAACTGTGGAAGGTGAGATGGCGGCCGAAGCGGAATTTACTGCAATGATGGATTTGCCACAGGAGTAGGCCGCATGGGCATTCACCCTTCTGCCATTATCGAAGACGGGGCGCGTGTCGATCCGTCAGCTAGTGTTGGCCCCTTTTGTATTGTGGGTC
>CALHST010000100.1 GCA_938038825.1 uncultured Paracoccaceae bacterium
GGCAGAGGCCCGGTTTATCGAAAGTGGCCCAGACGAATTCATTTATGCGCGTTACGGAAATCCCACTGTTGCAATGTTCGAACGGCGTATCGCGGCCCTTGAAGGGGCCGAAGATGGGTTTGCCACGGCCTCTGGGATGGCTGCCGTCTCTGGCGCGTTGATGTCCATGCTGCGTGCTGGGGATCACATAGTGTCTGCCAAGGCGCTGTTTGGGTCCTGTCTTTACGTCGTGGAAGAGATCCTGACCCGATATGGGGTAGAGGTGACTTTTGTGAATGGCGCAGATTTGTCCGAGTGGGAGGCCGCAATTCGCCCTGACACCAAAGCAGTTTTCTTTGAATCCCTGTCGAACCCGACGCTGGAAGTTGTTGATATTGAAGCTGTTTGTAAATTGGCCCATGCGGTTGGGGCCACAGTTCTGGTCGACAATGTTTTTGCCACCCCGGTCTTTTCAAATGCCATCGCGCAAGGTGCAGATGTGGTGATCTATTCGGCCACAAAACATATCGACGGGCAGGGGCGCACGCTTGGCGGGATTATTCTGGGCACCCAAGAGTTTATTCGCAAAACAGTTGAACCTTATATGAAACATACAGGCGGTTCGATGTCCCCCTTTACTGCGTGGGTGATGTTGAAAGGGCTGGAAACCATGGATCTGCGGGTGCGTGCGCAATGTACTTCGGCCCAGGTTTTGGCGGAAACTCTGACCGGACATGACAAATTAGCACGGGTCATTTACCCAGGATTGGCCAGCCATGCACAACATGCGCTGGTTCAACGTCAAATGGGCGGCAAAGGCGGCACGGTTTTGTCATTGGACCTCAAAGGCAGCAAAGACGCGGCATTCCGGTTCCTGAATGCGCTGAACATCGCGGTGATTTCCAACAATCTTGGGGATGCCAAGTCGATCCTGACCCACCCGGCTACCACCACTCACCAGCGACTTACCGCCGACCAACGTGCCGAATTGGGCATAACAGACGGATTGGTGCGCATGTCAGTGGGCATCGAAGATCCCGAAGATCTGGTTGCGGACGTGCTGCAGGCCTTGGACGCCGCATAATTCGTGAAAGATTTTCGCGAGTTCGAACGAAAGCGGGGCCCAGAAATGAGCCCCGCAAATTCTTGAAATAGTTGTGTTTTTGACGCCTGACGGAGCTGTCGCGTAGGGGATGATGTGCCGAACGCGCGTCGATAAACCCCAAATTCTTCCAAAAAAACTAAACCAATCCCAGTTCTTACACGTATCTGTGATGAGATTGGAAACTCGCCGCAACAACCGTTATATGTTGTGGTGACACAACAAAAAGGGGGGCCACTTCCATGAATATTCATGCGCCCAATCTAACATCAATACCCGAGCGTGACGAAGCAGAAGCAGCCTTGGATGTTCTGCGCCGATGGGCAAAGAATGCTTCGACATCTGATATCTTGGAGCTGGATCCAACGGTCGCGAACCTTGTTCCGAATGCAGAAAGCGTGGACTATCCGGCGCTGTCACGGGCTTATCCCGAAGACTTTGCCGTGACGCCGTCTTACAAAGATACGTTGCCGGATCTGCAAAACGGGCCGTCCAGCCTGATCCGCGGCGCCAAACAGCAAATTCAGCATGTGGGAATTTCGAATTTCCGCCTGCCGATTCGGTATGAAACCCGCGACAGCAGTGACGTGATGCTGGAAACCTCGGTGACGGGGACTGTCAGCCTGGAAGCTGAAAAAAAGGGCATCAACATGTCCCGGATCATGCGGTCGTTTTACAAACACGCAGATCAAAGTTTCAGCTTTGGTGTGATCGAAGCCGCGTTGGACGATTACAAGACCGATTTGGAAAGTTTCGATGCGCGCATTCAAATGCGGTTTTCGTTTCCTATGAAGGTGGAAAGCCTGCGATCAGGTCTGTCTGGATATCAGTATTACGATATCGCGCTGGAGTTGGTCGAACAGGCGGGTGTGCGTAAGAAGATCATGCATCTGGACTATGTGTATTCGTCGACCTGTCCGTGTTCGTTAGAGCTGTCCGAGCATGCCCGCGTAACCCGGGGCCAACTTGCAACGCCCCATTCGCAGCGCTCGGTTGCCCGAATTTCTGTGGTTTTAGATGAAGATACGGACACATTGTGGTTCGAAGATCTGATTGATGCGTGCCGCGTGGCTGTGCCGACAGAAACACAAGTGATGGTAAAGCGCGAAGATGAACAGGCCTTTGCGGAATTGAACGCCGCAAATCCGATCTTTGTCGAAGATGCCGCGCGCCTTTACTGCGCCGCGTTGCAGGCGGACCAGCGTGTGGGTGATTTCCGTGTGATCGCCAGCCATCAGGAAAGTCTGCACAGCCATGACGCTGTGTCGGTTCTGACCGAAGGCGAGACCTTTGCGCAGGAAAGCCTGGATCCGCGATTGTTCCAAAGCCTGTTCCACGTCGGTTAAGTCCGCCAGGAAAGACACATTGCGAATACATGTGATGCTGTGGTGCAGCATTTTCCCCTTCTGCACCGCAGCATTTCCTGTTATACGGGCGTGGACATACGCTTTGGACAGGATTTTTGCCATGACGACCTTCATTGACGCATTTTTTTCGCCGCTTGCGCAAACGGCTGCAGTACGCTTGATCGCGGGCAAAGCTCTTGAGCAAAGCCTGCGCCAGCAAAAGGTGATGACCCAGTTGATGGTTCAGGCTGTTGAAACACAGGTTCACGTTCAGCAGTCTTTATGGTCGCAGTCTTTGTGGTCGATGTCGTTGCCAATGCCTGTGGCTGTGTCGCCTGCCAAGAACAAGCCAGCAAAAGCACCGGCGAAACCGCGCAAACCTGCAACCCGCGCCGCTGCTCCTGCCTCCAAAACACCAGCCGCGCCCGTTGCCGAAGCCACACCAAAGCTTGTGAAAAAAGAAGTCACATCGGCTACCGAAATCAAAGCGCCGGCGAAGGTTGCGAAAAAAGCGACCAAAACAGCTGAAACCGAAGTCGCTGCCAAACCCAAAGCGGCAAAGCCCGTCGCCCAAAAAGCCGTGACAAAGAAGCCGGCCGCCAAAACACCCGTTGTAAAAGTGCAGGCGGCACCTGTTGACGCAAAGACAACGGAACCGAAAAAGATCGCTGCAAAGCCAGCAGCAGCCGAGAAGCCTTCTGCAAAACCTGTAGAACCGCAAAAGACAGCTGCGAAACCTGCAATCGTCGCAAAGACAGCCGCAAAACCTGCGGATGCAAAAAAGATCGCTGCGAAACCAGACGTCACACCAAAGGCCGCAGCACCCAAGCCCGTCGAGAAGGCACCAAAGCCTGCCGTTGCGACGAAACCCAAACTGGCAGCGGTCAAAGCAAAGCCCGCAGTGGCAAAGGCTGCTGCAAAGCCTGCACCGCTGAACGTTTTAGCAGACAAGCCTGCCGCTGCCGCAAGGCCAAGTGTGCTCGCCGCCGCTGTGAAAACAGAAGGCAACGTGTCTGGAAAACCATCCAAGTCAAAAACGACCAAAGCAAAACGCTAACGCGGCTGTCCTGCGCTTGACAGTGCAGGCCTAGCAAGCCAACGCTGCATCTT
>CALHST010000101.1 GCA_938038825.1 uncultured Paracoccaceae bacterium
GCCGCCCGCGCCGCCCTTACCGCAGGACGCGAAACGAACCTGCCGGTCTGGCTCGCCTTTACGGTAGACGATGAAGACGGCACAAAACTCCGCTCAGGCGAACCGATGGCTGAGGCCGCTCAAATCGCCAAAGACGCCGACGCGGCCCTCGCCAATTGCTCTGCCCCCGAAGCCATGCCCAAAGCGCTCGACGCACTTTCGGCGGCAAACAGACCCACCGGGGCCTACGCGAATGCCTTCCAAGGCATCACCAAAGATTTCATCGATGGCGGCGCCACGGCAAATTCCCTCTCAGCAAGACGCGACATGGGCCCAGATCCCTACGCCACGCTGGCTCTCTCATGGCTCGACCACGGCGCCACCATCTTGGGTGGCTGCTGCGAAACAGGTCCCGCCCATATCGCTGAAATGGCCCAACGTCTTCGCGCCAAAGGATACGACATTGTCTGACTCTCCCTTTCTTTTGGTTGCAAATACCTCGGGGAGCGTGAGGGGCAGAGCCCCTCACACCGGTCGGATCGCGCAGCGATCCGAAACCCATGATCATTTACGGAGCCTAACTGATGCCTGATCTTCCCTCCTCCGCCCGCGTCGTCATCATTGGTGGTGGCGTCATCGGCTGTTCTGTCGCCTATCACCTGACCCAACTGGGCTGGAAAGACGTGGTGCTGCTGGAACGCAAACAGCTGACGTCTGGCACCACATGGCACGCCGCTGGCCTGATCGCGCAGTTGCGCGCCACGGCGAACATGACCAAACTGGCGAAATACAGCCAAGAGCTTTACGGCAACCTCGAAGCTGAAACAGGCGTCGCCACAGGTTTCAAACGCTGCGGCTCCATCACTGCAGCGCTGACCAATGACCGCCTGGAAGAGATCCGTCGCCAAGCCGCCATGGCCCGTGCCTTTGGCGTGGACGTCGAAGAAATCTCGCCGAGCGAGGTTAAAGAACGCTACGACCACCTGAACATCGACGGCGTCACAGGCGGCGTTTACCTGCCGCTCGACGGGCAGGGCGATCCGGCCAATATCGCGCAAGCGTTGGCCAAAGGCGCGCGCAACCGCGGCGCCAAAATCCAAGAGCGCGTCAAAGCCACAGGCGTGACCAAAGACGGTCGTCGTGTCACAGGTGTTGAGTGGCAGGGCGAGGACGGCACCTCGGGCCATATCGCATGTGACCACGTGGTCAATTGCGGCGGCATGTGGGGCCGTGAAGTTGGTAAAATGCTGAATGTGAACGTACCGCTACAGGCCTGCGAACACTTCTACATTGTCACGGAAAACATCTCGGGCCTCACTCAATTGCCCGTGCTGCGCGTTCCAGACGAATATGCCTATTACAAAGAAGACGCGGGCAAAATCCTGCTGGGTGCGTTTGAACCTGTCTCCAAGCCATGGGGCCCAATCCCCGAAAGTTTTGAGTTTGATCAACTGCCCGAGGATTTCGACCATTTTGAGCCGATCCTCGAGATGGCTGTGAACCGTTTGCCCATGTTGGCAGAGGCGGGTATTCACACGTTCTTCAACGGTCCCGAAAGTTTCACACCGGACGATGCTTATCACCTTGGCCTCGCGCCCGAGATGGACAATGTCTGGGTTGCTGCCGGGTTCAACTCCATCGGGATCCAATCCGCAGGCGGCGCGGGCCAAGCGCTGGCCGCATGGATGGACACTGGTGAAAAGCCGTTTGATCTGGGCGACGTTGACATCAGCCGGATGCAGCCGTTCCAAGGCAACAAACATTACCTGATGGACCGCTCCACGGAAACGCTGGGCCTGCTTTACGCAGACCATTACCCGTTCAAACAAAAGGCCACCGCACGCGGTGTGCGCCGCACGCCGTTCCACAATCACCTGTTGGAACGCGGCGCGGTCATGGGCGAACTCGCCGGGTGGGAACGGGCCAACTGGTTCGCCCGCGAAGCACAAGAGGCCAAGTACGAATACAGCTGGGACCGCCAGAACTTCTTTGACAACGTGCGCGAAGAACACATGGCCGTGCGCCAGAATGTGGGCATGTACGACATGTCCTCTTTCGGCAAAATCCGGGTCGAAGGCCCCGATGCCGAGGCATTCATGAATTATGTCGGCGGTGGCGATTACTCGGTGCCCAACGGCAAAATCGTCTATACGCAATTCCTGAACTCGACTGCCGGGATCGAGGCAGACGTGACCGTCACACGCCTGACCGAAACGTCCTATCTGGTGGTCACCCCCGCTGCGACGCGTCTTGCGGATCAAACATGGATGATGCGCCACAAGGGCACCTTCAATGTTGTGATAACAGATGTCACCGCAGGCGAAGGCGTCTTGGCCATCATGGGCCCCCGTTCGCGCGAATTGCTGCAAACGGTGTCCACTGGGGATTTCTCGAACGACGTGAACCCCTTTGGCACTGCACAAGAAGTCGAAATCGGTATGGGCCTCGCCCGTGTTCACCGCGTGACCTATGTGGGCGAGCTTGGCTGGGAGGTCTATGTCAGCGCCGATATGTGTGGCCATGTGTTCGAAACGCTGGCCGAGGCTGGGTTTGATTTTGGGGTGCGCCTGTGCGGCATGCACATGATGGACACCTGCCGGATCGAAAAAGGCTTCCGCCACTTCGGCCATGACATCACCTGCGAAGATCACGTTTTGGAAGCAGGCCTCGGCTTTGCCGTGAAAACTGCCAAGCCCGACTTCATCGGTCGCGACGCAGTGCTGAAGCGCAAGGAAGAAGGCCTGCGCAACCGGATGCTGCAATTTAAACTGACCGACCCCGAACCGCTGCTTTATCACAACGAACCGATCCTGCGGGACGGCGAGATTGTCGGATATCTGGCATCAGGGTCGTATGGGCACGCGCTTGGGGGTGCAATGGGGCTGGGCTATGTGCCGTGCGCCGGGGAAACCCCGGCCGAGGTTCTGGCATCAAGCTATGAGATCGACGTCGCAGGCACCCGCGTCAAAGCCGAAGCATCCTTGCGACCCATGTACGATCCCAAGTCAGAACGGGTCAAAGTCTGACCTCGCATGATTTCTGAAACTCCCCGGAAACCCCAAAGGTTTCCGGGCACATGTTACCATATGTCAGAAGGCAGTCACGTGGACGTTAATCAAGAGTGAAGGATCTGTGAGCAAATAGGCCAAAATTTGCCCCATTTGCGGAACATCACTGTGAACACCGCAAACAAGGACCTGTTCATAATGATGTATCTTCTTCGTACCACCGCCTGCGCCATCGCTGTTATCTCTGCGTCTTCGACCTTCGCAAAACCCGCCGATTATCACGCCGAAGCGCAATCCAAACTTGCTTTGCCCACTCAGGCGGCAGTTGTGGACACCCAAGCCCAAACCGTTGACTTGGAAGCCATCGCATCCAGCGACCCAGCGCTGAGCATTCGTAAAGGCGAAGGGGACGAACCTGACGCAATGGTCATGCTGTCGGATGTGTTGTTTGATTTCGCTGAAGCGGATCTTGCACCAGAGGCGCTGCAAACCTTGGAAGGGATTGCGCAAAAACTGGAAGGGGTCCGTGGGATCCAAATTACAGGTCATACAGACAGTATCGGAAGTCTGGAATCGAACGAACAACTTGGCCTGGAACGCGCCGAAGCGGTCGCAGGCTGGCTTGTCGACTCTGGATATTTGCCACAAGGCGCAATTACGGTTTTTAGCGCAGGCGAAACGCAACCGATTGCAGCCAATTCCACCACCAATGGCCAAGATGACGAGACCGGGCGTGCGCTCAACCGGCGTGTGGAATTCTCGATCGTCGAGGAACAAAAGGTCACGGCCTCATTGGAAGCCTGGCACCCAACAGTCTACTAAAACACGCGAAACCAAAGTGACATCACAGATGGTGAAGACCAAGATCACAGGTCTTCACCATTCCTGCTCTTGACGCACCCGGCTGAGCCTGCGCTCATCCGACCATGAGCACCCCAAATATTGATACGCCGCGCGGACTTGGCTTCGCATTGTCCGCATATGTCCTTTGGGGCTTTTTGCCGCTTTACATGAAAGCGCTCGCCCATGTGCCCCCAATCGAAATTGTGGCGCATCGTATTTTGTGGTCCATTCCCATTGCCGCATTGATCCTTGTGGTGATGCGGCGCACTCAAGATTTGGTAACCGCGTTGCGATCCCCCCGCATGTTGGTGATGGGGGCGATTACCGCCGCGCTTGTTTCTGCCAATTGGGCGATCTACGTTTGGGCGATCGCGGCGGATCGCGCGCTAGATGCCGCTTTGGGATACTACATCAACCCCCTATTTTCCGTCGCGCTTGGCGCTCTGCTTTTGGGCGAACGCCTGACGCGCACCCAAGGAGCAGCCATTTGTCTTGCTGCTTTTGCCGTTGTTATCCTGACTGTTCAGGCCGGGACTGTCCCTTGGGTTGCCATCAGCTTGACCGTGACATGGGGGTTTTACGCTTATTTTAAGAAGCAACTCCCAATTGGACCCAACCAAGGCTTCTTGCTCGAGGTCTTGATCCTAAGCCCAATTGCGTTGGGATACCTCATGTGGCTTGGTCCCCAAAATTCCTTTCCAGTATCGCCTTGGCTGCTTATGGGATGTGGCATCGTGACTGCTATACCACTGGTTCTGTATGCCAATGGGGCCAAGGGATTGAAAATGTCCACAATCGGAATTCTGCAATACATCGCCCCAACAATGATTTTCCTTGTGGCGGTGTTTGTTTTTGGGGAAGCGTTTGACACCAGTCGTAAAATCGCGTTCCCCATGATCTGGGCCGCATTGATTATCTATAGCGTTCCTATGATCAAAGAGATGCGCAAAGCATAAGTGCCCCGTCATGACTGTCTATGAACCACCCGACACACCTCTTGAAATCGTGCATGAAGATTCCGAGCTTCTGATTGCCGACAAACCGCCAGGTTTGCTGTCAGTACCCGGCAAAGGCCCCAAACTCGCTGATTGCTTGCTGACAAGACTGCAATCCGTGTTCCCTGAAATCCTTCTCGTCCATCGGCTGGATCGCGACACGTCTGGGCTGATGGTGTTCGCCCGCACCAGACACGCACAACGCCACCTTGGGCTCCAATTCGAAAAACGCATGGTCAAAAAGACCTATGTCGCGCGGGTCTGGGGCATCCCCGCCGAACAGTCGGGAACAATCGATCTGCCTTTGATTGTCGACTGGCCCAACCGACCGCTGCAAAAAGTGTGTTTTGAAACGGGAAAATCCGCGCAAACGGATTGGAAACACATTCGCAGCGACGACGACACCTCCCGCCTGCGCCTCTTTCCCAAAACCGGGCGCAGCCACCAACTCCGTGTCCACTGCTTGGCAATTGGCCACCCCATATTGGGCGACCCGTTCTACGCCACAGGACCCGCACAAGACTTTGAACGTCTGATGTTGCATGCAGAGGAATTGCGATTGAAACACCCAGAAGGTGGACGGTCCCTCAAGTTTCGCAGCAAAGCGCCGTTTTGAGTATTTGAAGAACAATGAAAGGGCAGGCCGGCTCTTACCTTCATTGTTCCCTAAATACTCAAGGGGGAGTGTGAGGGGGACATCGTCCTCCTCATTCAACCAAAGAATCGTGTGCGGCGCAGCCGCGCGTTTTGATTACTCTGCCGCCCAGCCCGAGACAGATTTGACTTCCAGGAAGTCTTCGATCCCCCAGATGCCGCCCTCGCGCCCATTTCCGGATTGTTTCATGCCACCAAATGGGGCGCCGGCGCCGCGGGATTGACCGTTCATTTCGACCATGCCCGAGCGCAACTGGGCTGCCACGCGGTTGGCGCGTTGGCCGTCTTGGGTTTGCACATAGTTTGTCAGCCCATAGACGGTGTCATTGGCCATCTCGACGGCTTCTTCTTCGGTATCAAACGGGATCATTGACAGCACAGGGCCGAAGATCTCTTCGCGCGCGATGGTCATATTGTTATTCACATCCGCAAACACTGTTGGGCGGACGTAAAAGCCTTTATTCAGCCCGTCCGGACGCCCGGGGCCACCGGCAACAAGCTGCGCGCCTTCGTCCATCCCTTTTTGGATAAGGTCTTGGATCTTGTTCCATTGTACTTCGTTTACCACGGGACCAATATGGCGGCCCTCTTCGGACGCAGGACCGACCGAGACTTTTTCGGCAACGGCCTTGGCTTCCTCGACTGCTGCATCATAGACGCCACGCTGCACCAGCATTCGGGACGGCGCATTGCAGCTTTGGCCTGTGTTGTTCATCATATGCAGCACACCGCGTTTCACGGCCTTTTCGTCGGCGTCGTCAAAGATGATGTTCGCGCCTTTGCCGCCAAGCTCCAGATGCACACGTTTCAATGTTTCAGCGGCATTCTTGGAAATCAACCGCCCGGCGCGGGACGATCCAGTAAAGCTCACCATATCCACATCCGGGTGGCCAGACAGCACAGTGCCCACACCAACGCCATCGCCGTTGACCATGTTAAACACACCCGCCGGGAATCCTGCTTCGTCCATCAGCTCAGCAAAGATCATGCCGTTCAAGGGACTTTCTTCGGACGGTTTCAGAACCATCGTACAGCCTGCAACAGCGGCAGCACCAACTTTGAGCGTGACCTGGTTCATCGGCCAGTTCCACGGCGTGATCAACGCAGCCACACCGACAGGTTCATGCACAATCCGGTCGTTTGGGGCATGGCTTCCCAAGGGGCGCGAGAATTCGAAATTCTTGGCGGCGCGGATGAAGTTCTTGAGGTGATAGGTGCCTGCACCCACCTGCTGGCTGCGGGCCATATCAATTGGTGCACCCATTTCAAGGCTCATGGCCTGGGCCATCTCTTCCGCCTTGCTGTCATACAGCGACACCAGCTTTTCCACGCATGCGATGCGCTCTTGAACCGGGGTGGCCATCCACGCAGGAAACGCCGCTTTGGCGGCGGCAACGGCTGCATTGGCATCTGCCTCCGAGCCCAATGCGATTACGGCGCAGGGTTCTTCCGTCGAGGGGTTGATAACCTGATGGTCCGTTCCGCCTTGCGAGGCAACCCAGTGTCCGTTGATGTAGAAGTCACGCTTATCCAGCATCAGAAATCTCCCCCCTGTGGATAGTCCATTCAGGCAACGTCAAGCGCCCGACTCGACGGGTACTGTGTCACTGCGCGAGTTGGTCCACAAGACGGGGTGTTGCGCGCGCGGTGAAGTGCCTACATTGGACTCAGTCATATGATTCATTTCACAAGGAGACTTTCCCATGGGCCTGCGTATCAACGACACAATTCCAGATTTGACAGTGACCACGGATCACGGCGCATTTTCATTGCACGATTTCGTGGGTGACAATTGGGCGATTTTGTTTTCGCACCCCAAAGATTTTACACCTGTCTGCACCACCGAATTCGGGGCCGTTGCGCAACTGAAAGACGAATGGGAAAAGCGCGGCACCAAGGTGATCGGCGTATCCGTAGACGGGGTAGAGGACCACAAGAAGTGGAAAGCTGACATCGAAACGGTTGGCGGCGCGCCTGCGACCTTTCCAATCATTGCGGATGACGGTCTGGAAGTGTCCAAAGCGTTCGACATGTTGCCAGCCGAGGCCTATTTGCCAGACGGGCGCACCCCTGCGGACAGTGCCACTGTGCGGTCCGTCTTTATCATTGGGCCTGATAAGCAACTCAAACTGTCGATGACCTATCCGATGACTGTGGGGCGTAACTTTGCGGAAGTTCTGCGCGCACTAGACGGCTTGCAGACATCTACCGGGAAAGGCGTCGCAACACCGGCGAACTGGAATTTGGGCGACGACGTGATCATTCCCGCGACCGTCAGTGACGAAGACGCCAAAGCCAAGTTCGGAGAGTTCACAAAAGTGCTGCCCTATTTGCGCACCACCAAAGCGCCGTCCTAAAGGCGGGCTGTAAAAGTCCCGGCGGCACGAGGTTCTCCGCCGGGACATCCAAGGTTAGCTGTTGTTGTCCAGCAACCCTGAACGATACACGATTCCGGCCAAAACAGCGCCGATGATCGGTGCGACGATAAACATCCAAAGTTGCGCCAACGCCGTTCCGCCAACAAAAATGGCGGGCCCAATTGAACGGGCGGGGTTTACGGACACACCTGTGACATTGATGCCGACAAGGTGAATAACAACCAATGTCAGGCCAATGGCCAAACCCGCAATTGCGCCGTGGCTGCCCGGTTGGGTGACACCTAAGATGACGATCAGGAACAGGAATGTCGCGACAACTTCGAAAATGAATGCCGCGCCCATGGCATACTCACCAAGGTACCCAGTACCCCAACCATTTTGCCCCAAACCATTTTCGGCCAAGCTGTAATCAGCCTTGCCAGACGCGATCAGGAACAGAACCAGTGCGCCAGCTATCGCACCAAGAACCTGCGCGATCATGTAAGGGATGGCTTCTGTGATGTTCATCCGGCCCGCAGCAACAACACCCAGTGTCACAGCTGGGTTGATGTGGCATCCCGAAACACCGCCGATGCCATAGGCCATCCCGACCAAAGCCAAACCAAAGGCAAAGCTGATCCCGGTCAAACCAATATCTCCGCCCGCAAGAACGGCGGCACCGCACCCAAACAAAACGAGTGTAAATGTGCCGAGGAATTCGGCGACTGACTTATTCATTGTTCCCTCCACTGTTGATGAGCATCGCTGTGACACATCGCGGCAGTTGTATTCATGGGGAATGATTGGCCGCAGGCGTCAAACTGAGCTGTGTGCTTGGTTGGCGCGTATGATTTTGGGTCAGGCTTGACGGCGCAACTGTTGTACCTCGTTCGCATGGCCGTGTCGTTCCAATCGCGCAGGTGGGCGTGTAAGGATCCGCGCAGCAGCAATCCGGTGTTCAGAGAACACATTAGCGGCCCATCATTGGTGTGATGGACCGCTGAAAATCATGCCCCGAAGGGCACCAATTGTAAGGCCAGGTTAAGCTGCGCGTTTTTTGCGCAGAACAACCAGCGCCCCAAGACCGGCAAACATCAAAGGCATCCCTGCAGGCAGCGGCACAGGTGCCAAGGCTGCGCTGGCTTGGCTTGCAATGATCTCATGCGTGCCCGCAGTTGGGTGAATGGAATCTGCAAACAGGAAGCTGTTTACGCCATCCTCATCAATAAGCGGGCTGTCCAGACAGCTGGGCCCATCGACGATTCCAAAACTTGCTGTACATGGGGTTGTCACATCCAAGAAATCAAATTCGCCCAATGGTCCCAACGGGTCAGCAAGCGCTTGGTTGAACAGTGAAAACGTGTCGAGTTCGAAAACGTTCAGACCCCGGGCACGAAGACCATCAATGTTGAGGCCAAGCTGTTCGTTAAAGGCGATCGTCGCGTCCGTTACTTGCGCGGCGGTGCCTGCGCGGACGGCTGCAAATGCATCAAGCTGAAACAAGGGTGTCTGCCCGATGTCGGGCAAGTTCGCGATCAGGAAATCATCGAACAATCCACCAGTGGACTGGAACACCTCAAACACACCGTCCGTCACGGCGTCAGCTGCGTTTCTGGCGAGCTCTTCTCTGTTCGGAAGTGCGTTCTGCCCAAGAAGATCATTTGCGCCGAACCAAACCGATGCCAAAGGGTTCGATCCCGGGTCGCCAAGCTGCAAGACCCGACCGGGATCCAATGGCAGGTCAAAGGGAATGGGAACCCCGATTTGGTTCAGGTTGAACGCATTGCGTTGGCCTTGAAAATTCGACAGGCCCGCGGTTGTTGCATCCCCGCCTTGGGCTGTTGCGCCACCCAATGCGTAGTTTTCGGTGCTTAACCCAGCATTGTTAAACTGTTGTGCCAACAGCTCTGCCCAAACCGGCCCATTCGAAAACCGACCCTCATCGCTCAGCGGATTAAGCGCTGCGTCTATCAACTTGCCATCGTCTGACAAACTATCCCCAAAGGAATAGAAGCCAGTGAAGTTTTCGATGGGCGACGCGACGCTGCCAACTGCCATAGTCATTACGGCTGTTGATACAACTAACGTATATCTCATTGATTCCCCTCCCAATGCTGCACTTATTTCTACGCGCGAAACCTGCGGAGTCCCAAATGACTTAGGGTAAACGGGGTAATCGTGACCAAACTGTCCTGTTTGGCGCAACAAAAAAGGGGGCCACACAACACTGTGCAGCCCCCGGAAACGTCAAAGCGGGAAGATTATTCCTCTTCGTCGCTGACTTTTTCTTTTTTCTTCTTCGGTTTCGCGTCTTCCGTGATTTCCGCACCGGTTTCCTGATCCACAACTTTCATGGACAGGCGCACCTTGCCGCGATCATCAAAGCCCAGCAGCTTGACCTTCACTTCTTGGCCCTCTTTCAGGACGTCGGAAGGATGGTTCAAACGGCGGTTTTCGATTTGGCTGACATGCACAAGACCGTCGCGCTTGCCAAAGAAGTTCACGAATGCACCAAAGTCGACAATTTTCACAACTGTCCCAGTGTAAACCGCACCTTCTTCAGGCTCTGCCACGATCGCGTGGATCATATCATAGGCTTTTTGGATGGACTCACCATTTGGCGACGCGATCTTGATCACGCCCTCATCGTTGATGTCCACTTTCGCACCAGACACTTCCACGATTTCACGGATGACCTTGCCACCGGACCCGATCACTTCACGGATCTTGTCAGTTGGGATGTTCATCGTTTCAATCCGTGGTGCGTGAACCGAGAAGTCGGCCGCGCCATCAAGAGCTTTGTTCATCTCACCCAAGATGTGAAGACGGCCTGCTTTGGCTTGTGCCAAGGCTGTCTCCATGATCTCTGGCGTGATGCCCGCAACTTTGATGTCCATCTGCAGGGACGTGATCCCAGCTTCTGTACCGGCCACTTTGAAGTCCATGTCGCCAAGGTGATCTTCGTCGCCCAAGATGTCGGACAGAACCGCATAGGAACCGTCGTCTTCCAGGATCAGACCCATCGCAACACCGGCCACCGCCGATTTCAATGGAACGCCCGCGTCCATCATAGACAAAGAGCCACCGCAAACAGACGCCATCGAGGACGAGCCATTGGATTCCGTGATCTCGGATACAACCCGCACTGTGTATGGGAAGTCGGTTGCTGCTGGCAGAACCGCCTGCAACGCACGCCATGCCAGCTTGCCGTG
>CALHST010000102.1 GCA_938038825.1 uncultured Paracoccaceae bacterium
GGGCCATCCAAATGCTGTGGGTTCTTCAACCGGATATGATAGCCATCAACACCATTGGGGCCGGGTTCCGGAAGGCTCGGTACAGGATGCATAAGCAAAGGCGTTGGAACATCGAACGCGGCGCATTCGGAAATCTCTTCCGGGCTGAATAGGCGATCCGACGGACCAAAATGCATCGCCAGGAAGCCGGCGTGATGCGCAATAAATTGTGCAGCCCAATGGAGCGCCATCATCTTGAGTTTGGGATCACAAATGGCGCTTTCGCCAAATTCTTTCATGATGGTGCGGGCTTCAGGGGGGAGCGGCGCGTTGCCATCCCCAACTTCGATATGCAAATGGGCTTGGTGGCTGTCAACGACTTGACCATAGTCAAACCGGCGCAGATCACAGACCGCAGATTTCGCAGAGGCAAGCAATCGTGAGTCTTTGCTTGGCGCATCCGAGAACGCAATCATCAAGTGGAATTCGGAACATGACAGCAACCACCAATCATCGTGGCTGAGGGGGCTCATTGTCATATGACACCCCGGATATTGAGACAACCGACCGTTCAGGTCAGTAATCAGTTTGCTCATGTCCGGTTGCGGCCGAGCATAAAATAACGCGGTAGCGTCCACGTTGTATGCGACGTCGATAGTGCCCATCTCGACCCCCTACTTGTTAAAACTACACTGAAACTGTTCGGTTGAAATTGGGGCAGGGGTGTGGCGCATCAGCGGCGCGAGTAGGGTGTTTATAAGTTCAAGAATTTGATTGAAATTGGATAAGTATCTGCTTTAATTTGATATTATTTGACTAATATTTGGGCAAACTGCTGATCTGTCTGATGTGACGTCGGGTCACGAAAGTCGACAAAATGGATGTAACTTCCTGTCAAACCACCTGATTCTGATCCAACCACAAGTGTGTAAATTATTGTTTAGAAACTACTTTAGGCTGTGAGTGGTCTTTCCGATTCAAGAAAAAAGGCGCGCACAGAGCCGCCGCCGAGGTGCCGCAAACACGTTTCAAGAGTGCAAAGAAAAAGGGCGCCTCAAATAAGGCGCCCTATTCTTGTTCACGTTCGTAATCAGCTTAGCAGCTGTAGTACATGCCATATTCCACAGGGTGTGGCGTATGTTCGTATGTTTGGATCTCTTCCATCTTCAGGTCGATATACCCTTGGATCTGATCTTTGGTGAACACGTCACCAGCCAACAAGAAGTCCATATCGGCTTCCAACTCTTCCATTGCTTCACGCAAGGAACCACAGACTGTTGGAATGCCAGCCAGCTCTTCTGGGGGCAGGTCATACAAGTCTTTGTCGTTGGATGGGCCGGGGTCGATCTTGTTCTTGATGCCGTCCAGACCAGCCATCAACAGTGCCGCAAAGCACAGGTATGGGTTGGCGGATGGGTCAGGGAAGCGCGCCTCGACACGTTTTGCCTTTGGGCTTTCGGCCCATGGGATCCGGATGCAGCCCGAGCGGTTACGCGCGGAATAAGCACGCAGAACGGGGGCTTCGAACCCTGGGATCAAACGCTTGTAAGAGTTTGTCGATGGGTTTGTGAACGCATTCAACGCTTTGGCGTGCTTCAGGATACCGCCGATGAAGTACAACGCTTCCATGGACAGATCCGCGTACTTGTCGCCTGCAAACAGGGGCTTGCCCTCTTTCCAGATGGACATGTTCACGTGCATGCCTGTGCCGTTGTCGCCTGCGATTGGCTTTGGCATAAACGTCGCCGATTTGCCGTACGCTGCCGCCACGTTGTGGATGACATACTTGTACTTCTGCAACTCGTCCGCTTGCTTGGTCAGGCTGTCAAAAATCAGGCCCAGCTCGTGCTGGCAAGACGCCACTTCGTGGTGGTGCTTGTCAACTTTCATGCCCAACCGCTTCATGGTCGACAGCATTTCAGAGCGCAGATCTTGGGATTCGTCTGTTGGGTTCACGGGGAAGTAACCGCCCTTGATGCCCGGACGGTGGCCCATGTTGCCCATTTCGTACTCGGTGTCTGTGTTCCAGCTCGCATCGGTCGCGTCAACTTCGTAGGACACTTTGTTGATGGAGTTGGAAAAGCGCACATCGTCAAACAGGAAGAATTCCGCTTCGGGACCCATATAGGCCACATCGCCGATACCTGTGGATTTCAGGTACGCTTCGGCTTTCTGCGCTGTGCCACGTGGGTCACGGTCGTAGGCTTCGCCCGTGTCAGGCTCAACAACGGAACAATGCACACAGACAGTTTTTTCCGCGTAGAACGGATCCAGATAGGCACTGTCCGTGTCGGGCATCAATTTCATGTCCGACGCTTCAATGGATTTCCAGCCTGCAATGGACGAGCCATCAAACATAAAGCCTTCTTCCAGGAAATCTTCGTCCACTTGGTCGGACATCACTGTCACGTGCTGCAATTTGCCACGTGGGTCGGTGAACCGGATGTCTACATATTCGACATCTTCGTCCTTGATCATCTTGAGCAGATCACTTGCGCTCATTGGGAGTCCCCTCTGTCCTTCGGTATTGATTGATTGGTTCGTTTACAGCGCGTCCGAGCCGGTCTCGCCGGTCCGGATACGGATTGCTTGTTCCACTGGGCTGACAAAAATCTTGCCGTCCCCGATTTTCTCTGTCTTGGCTGCGCCGACAATCGCTTCGATGGCGCCGTCAACTTGATCGTCGTCCAACACCACTTCGATTTTCACTTTGGGCAGGAAGTCCACGACATATTCTGCACCGCGATACAGTTCGGTGTGGCCTTTTTGACGACCAAAACCTTTGACTTCAACAACTGACAGGCCTTGCACGCCAACGTCTTGCAGCGCTTCTTTAACTTCATCAAGTTTGAATGGCTTGATGATCGCTTCGATCTTTTTCATGGCACTGGTCTCCCCTCGCGTCGTTCGTTCCGCAGTGCAGACCACTTCCTTAACGGAGGGTCCATGCGTTACGTTTGTTTCCTGAGATAGGTTGCGGGATTCTGCAAGGTGCGGTGAAAAAATATGCGTGATGCCCAAAAAATAATCGAAACTGAATCGAGTGTGGAGTCACCATGGAACTCTTAACAGCGGCGCAGATGCGGGGGATTGAACTGGCTGCGATTGAGAGTGGTGAGGTCACAGGTTTTGATCTGATGGAGCGCGCCGGGCAGGGCGTTGTTGAGGCCATCTTCGAGCATTGGCCAGCCTATGAAAGCGCGCCGCAGTCGGTTGCTGTGTTGTGTGGCCCTGGAAACAACGGTGGCGATGGGTTTGTCGTGGCGCGGCTGCTGAAGCAGCGTGGGTGGGCGGTTGAGGTGTTTTTATACGGCGATGAGCGGAAGCTGCCGCCGGATGCCGCATTGAACTGCGCGCGATGGCGGGAGATGGGGGAGGTTC
>CALHST010000103.1 GCA_938038825.1 uncultured Paracoccaceae bacterium
ATGTCCTTCGGTCGGATCACCTGTTCTGTGTCCGTGAACTCGGCTTCTTTGTGCAAAGCATCCACCTGTGATTGATCCATTCCCGCAATGAAGATGCAACTGGACACGCACGGATGATTGTTGCCAGCCCTTGGCGAAAGGAACCCAGTGTAAGGTGCCAAAATCACGGTACCTGGGCGTGCGTTGGCAAAGACATGGTCTTCCATTTGAATCAAAAGTGCGTCTTCCCGAAGAGGTCGATAGAAATAGATAACGTCGTAAGTCCCGTAGTGGTCGAAGGTTAAGCCGTCCGCCTGAAAGATCTGACAGCCTTCGGAATTTGTGATCTCAAGCAAGCGGCTGCCCGCCGCCACATAGTCATGGTCGTAATCAAACCCGTGGCACTCAGGGAAGTACAAGCTGGCGGCAAGGACCTTCGTTCCGCCTCCACAACCAACATCCAAAAACCGGGCTGAGTCAATGCGCCCTTGCACCAAAAGCAATCGGTATGCGGCCCGCAGCAAAGTTTGGAAAGGTTGAATATTTAAAGGAATGTCAGCGAAGCATCCGTGATCTTCAGCGTCTTTTGATTGCGCGTTCGGATTGGCCATCAAAAACAGAGAATAGTACATCATGTCCAACATGCTGGAACGATCAGGGTCCGCAAATGTCAGTTCGATCGGGTTGGCAACGGGATCCATGTGACGCGCAATCTGTTTGTCGATCCACGTCCATTTTTTCAACCGCTGGCCCAAAAGTTTGGCGTCCTGCGCAACAATTTTCTGCGCCTCGTAGTCAGCCCGGCTTAATTGACTGCGGGGAAGTCTTGGGATCTTGCGCAACGCTCTGTAAGACGCGGACAAGCGCGACCGGTGATTGCCGACCTTGCGCCAAAGATCTGCAATAGCGTCACGATCCCGTTGTGACGGTAGCTTGCCAATTTCATCTGCAAGTTCACGAGTGATCTGCAAAACATCGTTTTGAAGATTCAACGCTTTTTCGTGCTCTGAGGCCACAATATCCCCCTAAACAGAGTCACAAGGCTCCTTCGGCAATCCATTTTTCAACAAGATTGCGGCTCACTTCAAAATGCATGCTGTCCTCGCGTGAGAATCCGGCGCCCCAATACCAGCCTTCGGTCTTAAAAAAGTCGGCTAAAATGGTCAGGCCCAACTGCGTTTTACCGTCGCCAAGACGATCCAGTTGCCCATCAATATTCAAATCCAATGACAAACCAAACGCATGGGTCGATGTCCGACCGGGGGCGCCGCGAATATGGCGGACACACAACGCACCGGCTGTGTTGATCCGGTCGTGCAAATCTGGGTCAGTTTCCTTGATCTTTTGGAACACCCGTTCCAACGAATCCAGCGCGGGTTGCTGCATACGAACGCGAATTGGGCCAACCGTGTCTGTTACCAGTTTTGCAGACAGCCGTTTGTTCGTCATTCCTTGACACTTGCTTGTCAAATCGGGGCGCGGCTTGCCAAACACCCCTTCCAGATAAGACGGAGATGCGATTTGTAAGCCCTTGTTCACATTCCGTCTGTTCGCAATCAGAACAACTTGTGCATACGCATCGATGATCTGATTGGGGCCGTCCCGCGGTATCGCAGCTTGCGTTTCATCGCCCGTCGCCGGGGCCGTGGATGTTGGCGCTTGCGCATTTGCCGCAACTGACGCCAATTCCTTGCGCAGAGCCTTCATCTCTTCAGCCAATGTCTCGATCTGACTGCGCAACCCTTCGATTTCGATTCGCGCACCGCTGTCAATTGCAGGGCCTGAAATAGCCCCATCTGCATCGGATTCGTAAATGATGGGCGTGTCTTCACGAAATTGAAGGAAAAGAAGAGCACCAATGCCAATCAGTATGACAAACATCACACCTATGATCGCCGGAACTATGCGAGTGTCCATTTGGGTCTTTGGCCTGAAAAGTTTTAACTGTACAACAGTGGGATAGGTCACGCGCCAAGTCAACAAACTCACCATACAATTTATGGTTGAAACGTTGTCCGAGAACCGCCTCTGATGTAGCATGATGAATAAGAATGAACATGAGGTCACAAATGTTTAAGAATGTCCTTTTCGGTTTAACAGTCGCTCTCGTCAGTTCGATGGCCTTCAGCGGCGTCGCAACAGCACAATCGACCGACGCAAGCAGCTTATCCGCTGAAGAGTTGGAAGACCTGTTCAAAAAGCAAAAGACACGGGGGCTTGTTCTGGCGCCCACGAATGCGGAAGACAACACAGCCAATAGTGTTGAAGAGGACGTCGCACCCAAGCCGGCGCAAGAAACCTACGTCGAATTGGCGCCTGAAGAACAAGTTCAGATTCAGATCAGTTTTGATTTTGATAGTGCCGCCTTGCGGGCAGATCAGAAGCCAAAACTGGCGACATTGTGCACTGTCATGCAAAACAGCGATATCGGTGAATTCAGAATTGTCGGCCATACAGATACCAGCGGTTCTGCCAGCTATAATGAACGTCTGTCACTGCTCCGCGCGGAAGAGGTCAAACGGTTTATGGTCAGTGACTGTGGTGTCGCTGAGGACAGGTTAAAGGCCGTTGGCGTTGGTGAAGCGTTCCCGTTGGACAAAAATGATCCGCAAGGCGACGTGAACCGCCGCGTCGAATTCCAAGCGCTTAGCTAAACAGATGGGGCACATGGCACGGACAGGGTTGGGCGTATGAGTGCCTCGCAGCCCGGCGATATTTTTCAGCCGGGGGATCTGCTGAACAACACATACCGGATCGAAGCGATCCTTGGTAAGGGCGGTACGTCAGAAGTGTACAAGGCCCGATCAGAAATTTCTGGTCGGGTTATCGCGATCAAGGCCTTGCGGGCAGAATTTGCATCGAACGAAGATTTCTTGGTTCTGATGACGCGTGAAGAAGACGTACGCGAAATCCGTCATGATGCAGTTGTCCGCTATTTTGACACGCAACGTATGCCGGATGGGGTGGTCTATCTGGTCATGGATCACGTTGATGGTCCCGGCCTAGACGAAAAACTGGCCCAAGGCGGAATGCGAGCAAGCGATTTGATGATGGTCGGCCAACGCGTCTGCGAAGGCCTTGTCGCTGCCCATTCTCGCAACATCGTTCACCGGGACCTAAGCCCAGACAACATCATTCTGCGCAATGACGATCCCGCAGAAGCGGTCATTATCGACTTTGGCATAGCAAAAGATACCAATCCGGGTGCCGAAACCATCGTTGGCAACGAGTTTGCCGGAAAATACGCCTATGCCGCGCCAGAGCAGTTAAGCGGCCAAACCGATGCACGATCCGACATCTATTCTTTGGGTGCGTTGCTACTTTCCACGTTTCGGGGTCAAAAACCCAACATTGGCAACAACCCGATGGAGGTTGTCCAACGCAAAGCGGACATGCTTGATCTAGAAGGTGTACCCGACCCTTTGAAACGTTTGATTGGCAAAATGTGCCATCCAAATGCAGATCAACGATTTCAGTCGGCCGACGAACTTTTGGCAGCATTCAAAAACCCGGACAGTGTCAAAGACACTGATCCACTGGACGAACTTTTGGATGATGCAACGGTCATCGCCCCAGTTGTTTCAAAACCAGCCAATGTTGAAACACCTAAATCACAGCCCTCAAAGGCTCGTGACTCGAAAACGGCTTCTTCAGCCGCTGCTGAAAAGAAACGCGGCAGAATGTTGGTCCCAGTCATGTCCATTCTGGTATTGGCCGGTGGCGGGGCGGGCGCATATTTCAGCGGTATGTTGGACGGGCTGATTGGACCGCAATACCCTGAAGTGACACCTTATACATTTCGCGTTGAGCGCAGTCCGACTGGGGTTGCACAAGCCACTGGGCATGTTCCTTCGCCCGAAGTACAGGCTGCAATAACCGGACAAATGGAACGGATCGGCGGAACTTCTGATCTGACCTTGGCAAGCGGCGAAATATCGGAGGGCTGGGGCGAAGGGATCGTCGAAGTTGTGCAATCCGCGTTGCCGCTGGATGAATTCAACATCGTTGTCCAAGACAATACCGTCGCGGTTTCCGGCCTTGCAAGCTCACGCGGCGAAATGGACGTCGTTATGGCCTCGTTCGATTTGGGGTTTCCGTCTGGTTTAACTGGAACTGCTGACATTGCTTTGGGTCCAAGGTTCCTGGCACCCATCACGATAGAACCCTTTTTGGAGTCCCACGCAGACTGTGGCCGTCTCCAGTTGATGAGCCCGCCACCTGTGGGGTACGGCTTGCAAGATCTTGTCATCGTATCTGGGAGGTTTGCGTCAAACGCGACGCGCGCCACCCTTCACGCGGCGATATCCGAAGTCGCCGGAGACCGCCCAGTTCGCATTGAAGGCGAAGTTCTGAACGAAAGCCTGTGCAAGATCGATGCAGCATTGCCAAAGGCTTCGCCGGGTGGATATGACATTCGGCTTGGGTACGGAAACCGCGACACTCACAACCTGTCTGGAACTTACAAAGTTGGTGAAAACCCGACGATTGATGTGAAACTTCCAGAAGGGGATTCAGGCTATTTGTGGGTGTCCGTCGTAGATGTCCAAGGGGTGGTGTTTCACTTACTTCCTAACCGTACTCGGCCAGATAACTCACTGGAAGCGCTAAGAAACGAAGCCCAAGATGGGTATGTGCGCGTGGCTTATGGTCTGGAAGAAGCTGAAGGGCGTTTGGCATTCACTGTCGATGGATCAGTTTTGGGAAAATCCAAAATCCTCGCTTTGCATTCGGCGGATCCGCTGTTTGACGAACTGCGCCCCACGACGGAAAGCGCAGAAAGCTACGCTGACGCGTTAGAACTTGCACGGAACTCTGTCGGGTTTGTCGTCGATACTGTGGACAGTGCGATTTTGACGACCGAAGAATAGCCCCGGCTAGAGAACGTCGATCACAATGATCGAAATGTTGTCCGCACCACCGCCATCCAGCGCAATTTGCTGCAACGTGTCGGCTACGGTCTCAATGGGTTCGCGCGCCAACACACGTTCCAACATATCAAAAGTCGCATATTTGGTCAGCCCGTCAGAGCACAACAAGAACCGGTCGCCCGGTAAAACTTCACCGCGGATCTTTTCCAGCTCCAACTCCTCACCCACCCCAACAGCGCGTGTTACAGCATTTGACTGAGGATGCTGTTCCGCTTCGTCCCAACTCATCTGGCCAGCCAAAACAAAGGCTGCAACCATGGAATGGTCTGTAGTCAGCATCTCGATGGCACCAGATTGCAATCGGTACAAACGACTGTCCCCGGCCCAAAATGCTGCAAAATGTTGTTCCGCCATCATGAACGTCACAACCGTTGCACCAATGGTCGCGTTCCGTGACACACTTTCCGAATGGATTGTTTCATGCGCCCGCGCGATCGCTTCGCGCAACGACGGCGCAAGATGCTCTGGCGGCAGGTCAGGTTCCATCATCGCGACACTGTCGACCACAGTTTGCGACGCGAAATCGCCGCCGGAATGCCCACCCATCCCATCTGACACAACCCAAATCTTTTGATCCGGAAGAGCCAAGATAGAATCTTCGTTGATGGTGCGTCGGTGTCCAACATGCGTCGTGGCAGAAAATCGGATGTTCATCATGTTAAACTTGCGCCGGGGTCTTATGGCCCCAAACAGGTGCGGATAGGTCAAACAACCCCATAAAGTCGCTCCCTTTGGGCAAGCCAGATGTCAACAACAACCGGTGATTTCCTTCCAACATCGCTGACCACAACGCTGTTTCTCCGTAAGATCGAGTCACGCTGTCAGCAGCCAGCGCTTGCGCAGCTGGAAGCGATCCAACATAGGCCGTGCCCGGCATTGAACATTGGGAAGGCGTAATCCAGTGCATCCCAGTCAGACTGGCGGTCAAATCATCGCCGCTTGTTCCGTCGTCCAACGCGGCTAGTGCAACCTCTTCGAGACGTTCAAAAACCGTTCGATTGGCGAAGTGAGTCAAAGCTGACGCACCGCCAGCATGCGGAATGGCAAGCGTTAAGGGATATTGTCGGCCTACACGATCGACAGATGCCATCAGAATTCCAGACACGGCACCCTCACCTGCGGTGCCAGCAGGCAAAGTAAATCGCCAGATTGGAGCTGACATGTAGGCATCGTTCCACGCGTCCCCCAATATCCCTTTCGCTTGCACCAGCCCTTGTTGCAACCAGACGTCCCACGCTTGCACAAACGGTGCAGGCAAGTTCAGCCGCAGAAAGTCGCCCAAACCCGGTATTTTGCCAAAAGCACCAAACCCCGCCATCGTTAAAAACTTTTCGGGCAGCTGAATTTGCTCAGCGCGGGCAAAGTAAAGGGATTTAGAACAGAGCCTGATTGCATTTGGAAGATCGCAATCCGCCCCCCAACATTGAAGATTACACGCGATCTGTCCGACACATTGGTCCGTCGCACTTCTGCGGCGCTAAGCAACCGAAACCATGCCCAAGGGCCGTCCCGCGTGATGGCGTTAGAACTGTTGTTCACCACGGGTTGCAAAATGACACGTGCAGACCCAACACCACCCGGCCATGTCACAGCGACCGGTTTAGGCGCCGCCGCATGTGCAAATTTGACTTCGGTTCCATCAATATCAAGCGTGACTTCTTGCGCTTTGGGATCCAAAGCCTCTGGTGTGATCTGGAACTTGACTGCAGGTGCATCGCCACCCGCAAAGAATGCGTCACGAATTTCGGCCGCGTATTGCATCTGTTGCAGAACTGCCTGACTGATCCCCAAATCTGTATCGTTTACACGTTTCCACGCCCAAGGCCGCGCGCGTGTATCAACATACTCTCGCAAGTTCTCGTTAAAGAAACTGTCCATCATCCCACCCGGCGCAAACAGCCTTCCGAAATCGCCCATGGCCACATCGGCTTTGGCCTGACGGTTAAAGGGATATCGACTGCCCAAGGCTTGTTCACAGAAGGGTAGGATCTGAGACTGCCATTTTGCATTAATGCCCGCCCGTGTTCCATCCGCCGTGATCCCCGAAGATCCTGATGTGATCTGGGCCGCCCAGCGCGGAATTGGGCCTTCGGTCCGTTGTGCCGCCTCTTGAAAGCGCAAGATTGCGCTTGCTTCACCAGTTCCCGCGCCAGCGCCGCCGGAAAAGCTCAGCTTGTTCAGTTCTTGATAAACATCCGTCAGGCGCCCCATCAATTCGGTCAATTGAGAAGGCTGGCCATCTGGTTCTTCCACCAATGTGTGCAGCCACGAAAACCGGTCTTCGACATATTCGCCGGGTTGTTGCGGTGGAGGTCCAGAATCATCTTGGCTGACACCTGAACGCAGGGCCTCGATAAACAACTGACTGCGCGAGCTGATGCTCGACTGAAGTTCCAACTGACCAATTTGCGCAGCGCCTTGCGCCAATCCATCTGCGGAAAGACCTGCGCTGCGGTCTTCTGTCAATTTGGTTTCTTGCGAGATCGCATTAAGGACATTCACCAATGGCGACGTAGGGCCGGACAAAACATTGGTGACCTCCACAGCGTGGCTGAGGCTTTCCATTGGAATGATGTCGATATCACCCAATATCTTGTCATAACGCGAGATGTAGTCGTTGTAATACAGATCCAAAACGTCACGGCTTAAGGCGACAAGAACCTGATCGTTTTGTGCGGCTTCTCCGCGCGGCCCCAGAACCCAGCTCTCGCGCTGGATACGCTGTGCGACCCCCAAAGCCTCGTCCAAGAAGACCTTGTTAAAACCGTCATAGGTGAAGATGCCTTCGACACCGTCGTTCAAGGCCAATCCCGAGGAACGAACAATCGCGCGGCTGATGGCAGGACCACCGATATCGGTCAAACGCCAGTCTGGCAACGCCTTGGCACGTGGTGAATTGATGATGCCGTTATACACACGTTGGGCCAATGGCATTTCTGACAGCAGTCCTTGGATCTGATCGACCAATGGGCCGTTCAGGCTGATATCATCCATAGGTGCCGCCAAAAGGGCTTCCAAATGCCCCGCGAGATCCGCCCGCAATTCATCGCGGCCGCCACCCTGATATGCAACAGACCAATCCAGTGCCATCCACTCTTTCACCAGATCCTGGTTCATTGGTCCCTGCTGACCAAGCATCAGATAGATCTTCAGCACTTCGTAAAGGAAGTCCGGGTTGTTCATATTGGCCTGCATCTGGTCTTCAAGACGCAGCAACAAACGCGGCAATAGATGTTGGTTCAAACCTGCGCGATAGGTCTGTGCAGACTGGTTTCCGATAACCTTCCCTTGATACAGACCATAGGTCAAAGCACGGTCTGGATCAGGGTCGGTCACAGCCGGGTTGGCTGGCATGTCACGCAGAATATTCAATGCAGGCACAACCGAAGGCACATCGCTGTCCTGAATTGGGCTCCCCGGAATTTGCGCGGCGGCAACACGGAAAGAGTCGACCGACGCGCTCGCCTCGTCCAGCAGTTCGCTATTGCCAAGGTAGGATCGCCCCCACAGGAACGACATGCCAATGCCGCCAACAAGTGCAGCGGCGATGGCAATACGTTTTGTCCAACGATAACGGCGTTCCACTTTGTCGTCGGCAGAGACAAGACCACCTTCGGGGAACATTACACCTTCGAACAATCTGGTCAAAAAGAAGGACCGACCCGAGCCTTTGCCAGAACCAATCGCCTGCCGTCCTATTCCAAAGGTGCGCGCCATACCCATCATCAGACGGTCAATTGGTGTGCCTTCTTGCGTACCAGAGGTAAAATAGATCCCGCGCAGCAAGTGTCTTTTTTCATACCGGTTGTCCTGGAACACTTCGTCCAGGAAGCCTTTTGCCGTTGCGCGAACGGAGGCAACTTGTGAAGGAAACGATGAAATTAGCGCGCGGCGCTGGTGATCCGTTTCCTGCTGCATCCGTTCAAGCGACTGCGCGTTGAGTTGCCCCAGAAGAAGCCCAAACTCTTCGTCAAAACTTGAAATCGGTGACACATCTGTTTTGGTCTTCTTAGGCAAAGGAAGCGTGAAACCCCAAACCTGTTCACGGTCTTCTTTACCCAAATTGTCGTAAAATTCCGAAAATCCAGCGATCAAATCCGACTTTGTGAACAGAACATAAACCGGGAAGCGCACACCCAGTTTTTCACGCAGTTCGTGCAGACGTCGGCGAATTGCTGCAGCATGGCTTTTCTGCGTTGCCTCATCCTGCAAGCTAAGATCAGACAGGGATATCGCGACCAACGCCCCATTGATCGGTTGTCGTGTTCGGTGTTTTTTCAACAGCTTCAGGAATCCAAGCCAGCCTGCATTGTCTTCGCTTTCGACGCTGTCTTGCGTTGTATAACGACCGGCGGTGTCGATCAGAACCGCGTTGTTCGTGAACCACCAATCGCAGTTTCGGGTGCCTCCAACGCCGCCGATAGCCTCTTTGCCCATCGTATCGGCCAACGGAAATTGCAAACCAGAATTGACGATGGCAGTCGTTTTGCCGGCACCCGGTGGGCCGATCATGACGTACCAAGGCAGTTCATACAGTGATTTGCGCCCGAACTTAGATTTGCGTAACGCGACCATTGCTTCTTTCAGCTTGCCTTTCAGCTCGCCCAATTCCGCTTTGACCAACTCGTCATCGTCATCCGCACCATCATCTATGGATTCAACGATGTCTTCTTCCATCGCTTTGGCTTGCCGCGAACGACGCACAACAATTAGCAAGATCACCGCCAAGGACAGGAACAAGATGATCCCAATGCTGATCAGGCGGCCGAACACTGTATCAAAGGGACGTGCTTCGCCAAATGCAAGGATCGGGCCCAAGAACCAAATCGTCAGAGCAAAGGCGATCGCGATCAAAAGCGTCAAAACGATGCCTGATTTAATTCGCCGCAAGAAATTGATGATCATGTCGCGTCCTCCCGCACCAAGACCACTTCAATTCGTCGATTTTTCGCCCGGCCCGCGCGCGTTCCGTTATCCGCAATCGGTTGTTTGTCTGCCCGACCTTCAGCCTTAAGTCGCGTGGCGTCATTAACTTGCCCGGCCAAGGTTCGCATGACAGTCTCTGCGCGGGCCAAAGAAAGTTGCATGTTTGATTTGAATCTCCCCGACGTCCCCGTTGGGATGTTGTCAGAATGTCCCACAATGATGATAGGCCCCGAAATTTCGTTCAGGGCATCCGCGACTTTTGACAGCGGAACATCAAATGCAGGCTGCAATCTGTCCGAACCGGATCCAAACATGCCCGAGCCCGCAAGCCGTACTGTGATCGACGTGTTGTCCTGAAACACCTCGACGATCTGATCTTCGATCTCTTGGCTCAAAAAGCCTTTGACCCGGTCAATTGCAATGTTCGGCGGAGGAGGCGGCGGCGGAGGGGGTGGTGCGCGCCGAAACAACTCTGCCACTTGACCCGTATCCAGAACCGACAGCTGCCCTAAGACGCGATCGGTGTTTCGGTTTAACATCCAACTGAGTGACATGAAGCCGACCGTCAACATCACAGCAACCGTTGCCGCCGTGATCCAAACGGGCTTCCACAATGACAACACGCGGTGCGGTTTATCGACACCAGCCCAATGGGGCGACAAGTCTCTTTCAATGACGCCACGTTGCCCACGTATGATCCGCGCGAGCCCTGCGCGAATTTGCAGATGCTTGTCGGATCCACCTTGTTCAACGCGCAAACGACCTTCGAACCCCAGCGACAGGCACATATACAAAAACTCAAGCAAGTCGATATTATTGCCGGGTTCTTTTTCTAACCGCGCAAGCAGGTCATAAAACCGGTCACCACCTACAGTTTCCTTGTGAAACGTTCCCACCATGGATTGCTGCGCCCAGATGGATTGACCGCCCCACGGCGTGTTCAAAACAACATCGTCCAATGTGGCGCATATCGCATATCTGGCGATTTTCACTTCCTGCGCATCAACACCTGACTGCAACGCGCGGTTCTCAAAGCTGCGCACTTCAGACACAACAGAGCGTCGCAGTTTTTCGGGATCCATGTGTTGCGCCCGGTTGCGAATGCGTGAAACCAACGAAAACAGCGTCGCTGCAGCTGCGTTGATCTTGTTCATTCCCGTCATGCCTGCTTCGACGGACGGTTCCGATTGGCCCGCGGGTGCGGCAGACGACCGCGGAATACCCATAGATTGGCCCGACGCAGGTTGCTGCGCGGTGGCAGGCGCAAAAGGATCGCTTGTCGGGGCCTGCGACGCTGGTGCCGATGGCGTTGCTAATGACCGACGCCCACCCGGATTGGGTTTGATCACCGTCCGATCTGCATCATCCGGTTCTGCAAAGGGGTCTTTGTCTGCCATTGCTGCGCCTTTTCCTTAACCCTGACGGATTGCCCAGAGTTCCATACTTAGTCCCGGGAACTCTCCCGATACATGCACTGCTATTCCACCAGATGTGCTCATCTTACCCCAGTGAGGGCTGTCACTATCCAACTCAAAATATACGACACCTGCGTGATACGGAATTTGACGCGGCGCAACTGGCAGCGGGCGCAAGGGAATTCCTGGCAAAGCAGAGTTCACAAGCTGGCGGATTTCCTCAACAGGGCCAATCTTCGCTTGGTTCTGGAAGTGACGCCGGATGTTTTCGGCGGGAATATCTGCTTGGACCGCAAGTACAAACCCGGCGTTGGAAAGAAGTTTGCGATCTGCAATCACGCCAACGCTGATGCCATATTTACGCGGATCCAGTGGGATCGATATTGCTGTTTGTTCAAGAACCGAGCTGAGATATTGACGCAATGCTTTGATGACGGGAATAAACGTCTTGGTCAGGTTTTCGTGGTTATAGGACGGAAATTGCGGCGGCGTTTTTTCCGGCGCCATAAACGTGGCCAATTCACCAGCCAAGCCAACGCATGTGCGATACAGGTCTTCGGGATGTGCATTTTCGATAGACGACAAATGGTGCATCACGGGTTGTGCCCGGTTGACCGTCATCAACAACAAAAAGTCTGAAATTTCGGCAACGCCTTTGGTCCCGCCGCCTTCAGACAATCGTCCGGCCAAAGCATTTTTGCGATGGCTCAACAAACCGTCCAGTTCTTTTACAAATGCATTCAAAGGACTTGCTGCCTTCAAATCCAAACAGGATGGGATAAACGATTTATCCAAAACCACTTCTTGGTCGGATTTCACTTCAATGATTTTCGCAATTGGAATGCACAAACGATCGGCAAGGTCATCGACTTCCAGTGCAAATTGCAAACGCATCTTGCCAACGCCCATCATCACGGCCTTTTTGCCGGTGGAGGTCACATCGGTGATCTCAAGCTCTGCCGGACGCAGACGAGCAGCAGACAGTTCCGCACCGGACATGTCCACTTCCAATGCTCCCTGCCGTCTTTGTGGCACGGTCAGGTAAATAACGCAGTCTTTGACAGTCTCTGGCACATCAAGCGCAGGTGGATGATCTTCGGACGACGGCACCCGAAAAACAGTACCATCTTGCGTGAGGCCCGCGCAGGATTTGATCGCGAATTGGCCAACCTTCAGAACTTCCTCGTCGATCTCAAGGGCGCTAACCCCCCATGCATATGGCGACACGCGACGTGCCAATCCCGCCACAAGACTTTCCATGTAACGGTCGGCCTGTTGGAAATGGTGCGGCTGCAAAAACAGCCCTTCGTTCCAAAGTACTTTGCTGTCCCAGGACATTCAGTGTGTCCCTTTCTGTATCGTCATTTCAATTTATTCAGCTGATCTTGGTAGGCCTTGGCGAATTCCTTGGCGAACAGCTCGTGGAAGTCATTTTCGGCTTGGTCCGAGATTTCAGCATACATGTCTTCGTACACTTCCCAGTAACGGGCTTTTTTGCTTTTGATCAGGGACGAAAACGCGCCTTTGACGACGATTTTATCCTCCAAAACTTTCGGGTCCAACCGAGACAACACGCCCTTCAGTGCCGCTTCCATCCCGGTAATCATCGCAACTTCATGCGCTTTGACGTCTTGCAAAGCCTGTGTCGTGGCTTCGGTCGCGTCCAAATACCCTTTGGCCTTTGGTTTCACCATCGCCTCAACCGCTTGTTCTGGCGAGATCGAGAACTTCAACGGGTTGTTGCCGCCCGCTTGGATCATCGTTTGATCAATACGGAATTCAGATTTGATAGACGTGCGGGTCATCAAGATTTCGCGCACGCCTTCAATCATGATGCGCAACACATGCCCCATGCGGGACAGTGTTGATGTCAATTCTTGGTCTTTCAGCTCCACGTCTTCCGCACCCAATGACTTCAAAAAGGCGCGGGCCGCTTCGTCATTTGCACCGGACGCAGCCGCCATGGCGACAGGTGATTCCACCGGTGACGGCGCATTTTCTATGGGTGCTGGTGCAGCCGCAGCAGCGGCATGTTCAGGTTCCGCCATCTCTAAACGGGTGGGTTCTGCGCTTGGTTGCGGTGGAGTATTTGCGGGTTCCGGAATCGCGGGATCACTCAAGTCAAAGTTTTCCGGAACGACAGCTGATTGCACAGTATCAGATGTCTCGGCAAAAGGATTTTGCGGCGTTCCGATGGGCGCAGCCGGAATAGACATTGGCGCAGACGGAGGCGTTGGTGCCAGAAAGTCTTCGTCCCAATCGTCAGGGATCGCGGAAACGCCGCCTGTCGTACGGGGCGCTGCAAAATGATCCTGTGCAGATGGCGCATGCATTCCCGTGCTTGCGCCTTGCCCAGCAAATGGATCTTCTGTCGGTGGTAACAGGTCATCATCACCCAACGGGGGTAACAACCCATCGTCGCCAAGATCCTCACGATCAACGCTTCCCGGTCCGACAAGGCCATCGCGCCCATCCAACAGGTCATCCAGAAAATCACCGCCATCTCCGGGGGCATCTAACAGATCCGCCGTTGAGGGCGCATTGCTTGCCAAACCGTGCGAGACCGGATCTTCCATCAAAGGATCAGCAAGACGTTCTATTGCCTGATCCGACAAAATATTGACCACGACTTCATAGGGGCCAATTGAAAGTATATCACCATCATTCAGCGGCGTCGGCGTCGCCCCAAGTGCCAGTTTCCCATAGTTTAAAAACGTCCCGTTGGTCGAAAAATCAACTACAATCACGTTGCCGTTGTGATCTTCAATCGCGCAATGACGCTTGGACAGCATGCGATCCGGGTCGGGCAAAACAAGATCGTTTTCGTCGCCTCGACCAATCGTCAGACTTTCGCCATGCATCTGCACCTGCTCACCCGAGCCTGGAATGGCTCCGGTCGATTGAAATCTTAGGGTTACTGGCATGTGTGGGTTACCCTCCTGTACACACGCTGATTTGCGGAACAATTGTGATCGGGCTGCCCATACCGCACATATCCATCATGCGCGCTGCTGGCTTCTTACCAATCATCACCGATGTTGAACCTTTGGCAATTGGATGAGGCGGACACGGCGCTGCTGGTGGAGGAAAAAAGCCTGTACACATGTCCCCCATGCGCGCGGCGGGCTTTTTGACAACCATAACAGTAATTTCGCAAGGTGGCATAATCGGAAGCGGAGATCCCGTGGTACAGGCGCCCATATGCATGTCACCTAACCGTGCTTGCAACAGTCCCGGCATCAGGTCTCTCCTTCGTTCATCGCGGTTTCAATGTCGTCAGTATCGTCGTCATCTTCTTCATCGTCATCCACTCTGGGTGCTGGCCGAGAAACTTTGCCATTGCCCCCTCGGGCAATATCAAGTCCACGATCAATAAGCCATTGTAAATGCGTCTCTGGATCCTCGGCTTCGCCCATCGCAAGCATGTTCATTCCGAACACAGACGTCGCCACAGCAGACGGCGGTGCCGCAATATTTGACATGTCTCCAGTACCCATTGAGCCACTGGCATATAACGCCGCTGCGGCACATAAACCTGTCTTGTCATTGGGTGAATTTGTGGCCAGCACAGTCTCGATTTCAGCCAAGGTTTTTTCATTTGGATCAAACACCCAAGCCTCGGCTGCTCGCACGCTGTTTGTCGGAGTCTTTGGATGAACTTTGATATAATCCCGTGCCGCTGCACAAGCCCACCAAACAGCCTCGCGCGGCGGCAAAGCAACGGACAAGACCATCACCATCTCGTCCCACTCTTCTTGAGCATCCAAGGTTCGCAAAACGTATTCCGTATCCGCAGACGCAGGCACATCTATATCGTCGCTAAGCTCCATATCAGCAATCGCCATAAGGCGACTCAAAGGGTCACTTGGTACCTTCGACAAATTTGAGTATCGGTTTTCCATCAGTCCGCCCTTAGTTGATCATGACCATTTTGCCGTCGATCATGGTCATTTTACCTGAAACAGTGACCATCTTTGCATCTGCTTTGAACAACGATTTTGCTTGGTTTTTGATCATCGCGCCTTTGATCGTGATGCCGGTCGTATCAATCTTGATCGAATTCGACCCAACTTTTAGTTCGATTGATTTCTTTGCCTCGATCTTGACCTTACCTTTCGAGATCTTCGCCGTCAGATCCCCCTTGGACACCTTCGTCTCATGGTTGCCTTTGGCAATCGTGGTTTTGTAATCGCCTGTGTCTACGCCCGTAATCAGGTCACCTTTTTCGACCCCAATCTGACGATCCCCTTTCAATACAGATACCAACTGATTTCCGTCTTCGACAAAGGTATGCATATTACCCGGTTTGCCCGCCGCGGGGGCCTTGGATTTGCTGATCCGTTCGATCCTGTCACCCGTCACGATCAGTTCGGACTTGCCGTTGATCTCTTCTTTCTTACCGGCTTGCCGACCGCTCCAAAGCGAGTTGATCGCTGTTGCAGCGGCACCGAAATCGGCATACTTGCCGCCAAAGGCGAGAGTCGAGATCGGGCCCCCGATTGTCACAGCCAATCCGATTGAATCGCTAACCACATTTTTCAAAGACGGCATCGTCAGGCCAATTTTTTCTTCTTTATAGATCCCGACCGTTTGGGTTTTGACCATACCAACGGCTTCGTCATAAACCATCCCTACAGTCAAATCGTCCAAGATACCGACAACATGGGTGCGCACATCACCGACGACTTCCGTCTTATTTCGATGCACAATTTGGGTCAGGTCGCCTTGGTCTTTATGGCCGCCGCCAATGTTGATCAGCGCATTGTTCTTGATGACCTGCAAATAGTCCCGTTCGGATTGCATCCGCACGTATTCGCTGCCTTTTTTATCTTCAAAGACCAACTCGTGATGGGTGCTTGTGCTCCCCTGTTTGGTAGAGCGCGTTTTCATCCCCGTTTGGGTCATGTTCGCCGGCAGATCGTACGGGGGCATGTTGTCTTTGTTGTACAGCATACCGGTACAAATCGGACGATCCGGATCACCTTCTTCAAATTGGATGACAACTTCATTCCCAATTCTTGGTATCGAAATCATCCCCCAGCTTTTACCAGTCCACGGCATAACACACCGGATCCAGCAGGTTGTGTTTTCGTCTTTTGCGCCGTGGCGGTCCCAGTGGAACTGCACTTTGATCCGGCCATATTCGTCGGTATAGATTTCTTCACCCGAAGGACCCGTCACCACAGCCGTTTGTAGTCCTGTGATCCTTGGCCATTCGGTAACCAAACGCGCCCGATACTGGATTTTTGATGGGATCACCTCGATCGTGTTGCGATACGCATCGTAGTTTTCATCATCAACCATCGTCTTGGACCAAATCTTGGGTTGGTCAGGGGTCTTGTCATCCTTTGCGGCCAAGTTTTCTTTTTGAACGGCATCCAACTTCGCTTCAATCAGATGATTTGATTGCAGAAAGTGCACTGCCGTCGTGACCAAGTAATCTTGGTTGTATGCGGTTCGATCATGTTTACTGAGACTGAATTTCCCACCAACGGCAATCGCGCGCACGTTGCCTTCACCAGTCATAGTTTTGTGCTGGACGGCTTCGGATTCCATTTGCACACGTGCGAAATGGTCTGATCCAGTTGGCGCCCTGACATGACCAGGATAGCGGTATTGTTCGTATTTTTTGTACTTGTGTTTCCCGGTTTCCTTGATGTTGACCTTCTTCTGATCTGCACGCGGACTGGTGAAGTCGTAGTCGTCCAACGTCACCTTTCCCGATCGCAACCGTTCATTGTCTTTCCAATCCCAAAAGTGGTCATTGTCACGACGGAAGTTGTTGTCCGGCTTATAGAATTCCAGCGTGCTTTCACCCACAATATTCTGGTGACCGCTAATGCCGTCCGCCAAAACCAGTTTGTGCGCGCCATCTTCATACTCGAAGAAGTAATAGATGCCCTCTTCTTCCATCAACCGAGACACAAAATCGAAGTCGGTTTCCGCATACTGAACACAGTAGGTGCGGGTTTCACAACTGCGGTTCAACTTGTCTTTTAGCGCACTGGAAAACCCATAGTCGCCAAAGATCTCTTTGATGATGTCGACCGCCGACTTACCTTGATAGATACGGTTTTCTTCGGTGCGCTTTAGGAACCATAGCCATGGGCGCAAGTCGGCTTTAAAGTGGTTGAGACCAAGGAACATGCCAACGTATTCGGCAGATACACAATAACCCGAAAAGAAACGATCCGATCCATCTGGCAATTGGAATGTAATCGTGGCCATTTCGCCCAAGATGTCTTCCAGCGCGGTATCGTTTTTGTCAGACAAAAACTCTAGCGAGATTTCAGTCAGCTGACTGAACCCCTCTTTCACGGACGCCCGCAAAAACTGCATCTCGTTTGTGGGCAATGCACCCTTGATGTTGATGTTGCGGTTCTTGAACTCAAGATTTGCCATGGACATACTCCTTTACCGCACGAACTACCTTAGGCATCAGTTTCAATCAGGCAATTGGTGTCACGCAGCCGCTTCACGATTTTTGGATTAACAGCCCAGCAAGCCCCTGGTTTGAATCGATCGCCCAAGGCGCGTTTTGCGTCAAATAGACTATTGAAATTCATACAAAGAATGGGTGTCGGGAACTTTCCATCTGCCAAAAGCATCTGGCTTAGATGGTCATCGCCTTTCAGCAGATAGTAATTCGCATTCTCAAGCGACACCAACACAATTTCAGGTTCCTTCGGTTGTTTAGGGCCTTCGCCGCTTAGCGCATTCATTCACAAACCCTCCAAAAGTGCAGCAAGTTCCGGGTCCATCTCGTCATCACCCGTGTCATCATTGCTGTCATCATCATCGCCAAACCCAGCCAACAAATCTTCCAAAGACTCATCCGTCGCTTCATCTGCTTCGATATCGCCGTCGGCCTTGATTTCCATCTCCATCTCAAGACCACCGCCCGATCCACCAGGCGGTTTGCGCGGCTCTGGCACTTCGCCAGCCCATGGTCCTGCAATTACTTCGCCGCTCAGCGCCCGGAAAGACCCCAGCCGAATTTCATTCCGGCCCTTCACCCAAAGCACGGGCATAAAGCCACGCCCCAATGTGGCCTGCGCGGGATCACTGGTCAAATTACGCTCGGTACACGGCAAAGCAACCTGATCCCCATAGCGGTCGCTGACATAGTGGAACGGGATGTCACCCAGCGACATCATACTGCCCAGATCCATGGCTTTGCCATCTTTCTTATGTGTCCCGGCAAGCAGGATCGCGACAAGGACCACCGGATTTGCCCATAACATCCCTGATAGACCCTCTTGAGGCGTGAATTCTTCGAATTCAAACTCATAGATCGGTTCGGATTTAGCCCCATACGGCTGTCGCAGCAGAAAGCGCGGCGCCGCTAGCCCAAGATACGACGACTCTGGCATATCACGCAGCGTGTCCCAAGCTTTAGCCACCAAAGCATGCCGATCTTCTTTCGCGACATCCAAGTAACCCGGCGCAATCGCAGTGAAGAAAGGTGCATCCACATGCGCGCCCACTTGGCCGATACGTGCCAAAAGTTCTGCGTGCGGTGGTGTTTCTTCGAACGTGTACATTCCGAACAAAGCAGAAAAGCCACCTGCGCCGTCTTCCGGATCTAAGACGTCGGTCAGCAGTTTGAACAAACCACTGTCTGACAGATCATCGTGTGCCGCCAAATCGGCTGCCAGCTCTTTCGCAGAAACATCGTACAGCATGATCTGTAACGTACTGTCTGTTTCAACCCGGCGCGCCAGCATATCCAGCGATCGCCATTGTGATTCAATTGCTTGGAAATCCGGATGGTGCAAAACCATACGCATAGCCGCGCTAAGCGCTTCGTCGACTGCAGACTTCATCGCGTCGGCACCCGCATCCGGCGCCTTTACAATATGTGGCCCGACGATCTGTGCGATTAAATCATCCGCCGCAGAGGCTTGGGTCAAGGAACCTGCTGTATCCCCAATCAACGCCTGAAAATCGCTGAGTTTCAGATTGGCCGGAACAGATGTACTGGCCGAGCGCTTCGGAATTTTGACGGGCGTCCCGAATTCTTCTGACCAAGCCTGAAGCTGTTCGGTCGCTTTCACGGCCATCGACCCAACGCTTAGCTGCTGGCGCAAGCCAGAGATCGCGGCGAAGAGTTCGACCTTTTCATACAGTTCATCTGGATGCAGATCATCAAGTTCCTTCAACGAAATCGCAATGCCCGCACCCTCTTTCCCAATGGGTAAGGTCACCGTTGTTGCAAAACCTTCGATGATGTCCTCGATCGTATCCACATCCAATTCAATCGCAGGACGCGCAGCCAGCGCATCGCCTATTTCCATCACTCCACGCGCAGCCCGGCCCGTGAAATCCCCAAAGACTGCCATGCGGAATGTTTTTCGATTCAGATCATCGCGCGCGGGTCGGGGTGCCGAAACGAAACCATAAGGAGATTTTATTGGAACTGCTGCCACCGGTGTCTCCTGTGTCGTCGATATGTCGTCGACGCTGTCAATTTCATTCGATCCGCCCAGATCTGAGTCTAAGCGATCATCCCCTTCGGACCCTGTGCGCGCGTCGTCATCTGACAGTCCTGCCAAAAGCGCATCAAGATCGTCGTCATCTGCCTGCTGACTGGCATCTTCGGCGTCCAATCCAGCCAGAAGTGCATCAAGATCATCCTCTTGCCCACTTTCTTCGCTGACGGCTTCATCGGCTTTCACGTCATCAAGCAATGTGTCCAAGCCGCTTTCTGCAGCTGTTTCGGTTTCCACAATCTCTTCGCTGTCGAGATCAGCAAGCAATGCATCTAGATCATCTTCCGGCTCGCTGGTTGCTGTTTCCTCTGTGCCTTCAATGGCTGGATCGTCTTCAACGTCCTTTTTCGATACTTCAGGCGACTCCGCTTCAAGGTCGGCCAACAAAGCGTCAAGATCATCATCAGCATTGTCTTCAACAGGATCTGGTGACTCCAAATCCGCCAACAATGCGTCCAAATCATCGTCCATGGGAATTTCGTCGGCAGCTTCTGTGTCCAAGGCCGCTATGGCGTCCCCGGCATCGAGACCGGCTAACGAGGCATCCAAGTCACCTGCATCTTCCACAGGATCATTGCCTTTGTTATCGTTGCCTAAGTCAGCAAGTAGGGCGTCCAGTTCATCACCCTTATCTTGCGGATCATCATACGCATCACTCCCCAAGTCGGCAAGCAATGCATCCAGACCATCTTCATCCGCGAGGTCTTCGGCAACCACATCTTCATTGGCGTCCAACGTTGCCAAGACATCACCGGTTGTATCACCAGTTTCTATTGCCCCTTCTGACGCGTCGAGCGTGCCAAGTATGTCATCTAAGTTGTCGCCGCCGTCGGCAACCTCTTCGAGGACGTCCAAAGTACCTAAGATATCCTCGTTGTTAGGGACTACTTCACCGGCATCTTCAACGGGCTCGATACTTGCCAGCAACACGTCCAGATCATCACCGGCGTCATCCTCATTTGGCACCGCTTCGATGCCACTAAGAATATCATCGGTTAGATCGTCTTCGGCGTCGTCTGTCGCTTCTGTTTCAAGAGAGGCCAACACGTCGCCCAGGTCATCCATGGACGTTGAGTCAGATTCATCGACGGCGTCGAGAGCAGCCAGAACATCGTCAACAGACTCGGTTTCTTCGGCATCTGAAGCGTTCGCGCCGATAGACGCCAAAGCGTCGTTTAGTGCCGTGTCCGCAATATCTGTATCTTCAACGACATCGAGACCTGACAATATGTCATCCAGCGTTTCTGCCTCTTCTTCTGTGTCTGGCGTGGCTTCAAGGGCACCCAGAATATCATCGGCCTGAGTGTCCTCTTCTGGCTCAGATACAGCCGTATCGATTCCCGACAGAACATCTGAAACGACGTCATCATCTTCGTGGTCGTCGATAACGGGTTCCAACGCATTCAGAACGTCATCAGTGTTATCTTCGTCCTCAACCCCTGGTTCCGACCTGTCTATGGACGCCAAAACATCTGCTGACGCGTCTGGCACAGTTTCTACGTCTTGGACAGTTTCGATGCTGCTTAGAATGTCATCTGAATTGTCTTGTTCGTCGGGCACCGGCAGCGTCGTATCAATCTCGGACAATATGTCAGCGACGCTTTCATTTTCCGTTTCTTCTGGCTCAACCAGTTCAAGCGCACTGAGAACATCGTCCGTAACGTGGGCTTCGTCTTCCTCGTTTGACACTATCGTATCAATCTCGGCCAACACATCTGCTACGTTGTTCTCACCGTCAGATGCTTCTTCAACACTCTCGATACCCTTCAGAACGTCGTCAGTAACATCATCGTCGGTTTCAAGGTCTTCAACGACATCAATGCGCGCCAACACATCGGCAACAGCATCCGTTTCTTCGGCGTCTTCGATGACAGGTTCCAACGTTCCCAAAACGTCATCGGTTGAGTCTGTTTCCACGTCTTCAGAGACTGACGTGTCTATGCCCGACAACACGTCCCCAATCTCGTCGTCCTCAACCGTTGTGTCGTCCAGCGCATCTATTCCCGCAAGAATGTCGTCTGTTACATCTTCGGTTGGCGCATTCTCATGGACAGGTTCAATGCCAGCCAGAACGTCGACGGTGGTATCCAATTCTTCGGACTCTGAAAGACTGGTGTCGATTGTTGCCAGAACGTCATCGGAAGACGGGCCAGAGGGTTCAATTGCTGGCGCTGGCTCCAAACCACCCAAGATGTCATCCGTGTTATCGACTTCTTGGGTATCCGGCACAATTTCAACGCTGGAAAGCGCATCATCCAGCGATGTATCCGGGGCGGCATCTTCGACCGCTTCAATTCCGCTTAGAACTGCATCAGCTAAAGACGCTTCATCAATTGTTTCGGCGGATGGTGTCGCCGCTATATCGGAGAGAATATCGTTCGTGTGATCGACTGTGTCGTCTTGTTCTACTCTTTCAATTCCGGACAGAACGTCAGCAGCGATGTCAGTCTGCGGTTCTTCTTCTGGTACCGAGGTCGCCAATCCTGCCAAAACGTCGGCTGCGTGGTCATCGTCCACCGTTTCAGCAATTGGCATCGCCTTCAATGCGTCCAACGCCGCTGCAGTTTCGTCGACTAGGTCTTGTTCCTTTGGGGCTTCCAAAGTTCCCAGAACATCTTCTATTTCGGTATCCGGATCCGCGTCTTTTGGCGCTGCGGCCGCCAATGCGTTCAGAGTTGCGTCAGTTGACTCATCTTCGACACTCGGAGACGGCGACAATGCCCGAAGACCTTCTAGTGTCGCTTCTGTCTCGGTTGCAGACCCGCCCGCAGAGCCTGTCAGTGCTTGCAACAAAGCAGGCTCTGACAGCAGCTTTTCAATAAGAGACTCTGCACCGGACTTGCCATCCATATACGCCATTAGGTCATTCAATTGCCGCCGAGCATCTAACAAGGGCTTCAACGCAGGTGTTTTTTCCGCGATGGCTTCCGGGCTGAAGTCTGACATCTTTTCAAATGTCAGATCCACCGAAAGATTGCCCTCTCCGGTCAGTGTGTTTGGGACGGAAAACTGCGCCTTTGGTGCCATGGCACGCAAGCGATCATCAAAGTTGTCGACATCAATTTCAAGGAAATCTCGTTTGTCCACGCTGGGCTTGTCGGCTTTGCCTGACAGATCAGACATGACACCCATGACAAACGGCAACTGAACCTTTTTTTCCGCCCCATACAACTCGACATCGTATTCTATTTGAACTCTAGGGGCGCGATTGCGCGCAATAAACTTCTGCGATCCGCTCATTCTGCGTCCCCGCGCGTTTGGCGAAGCTCATCCCGCAATGCGGAAATTTCGTCTTTTAAGGCCATCACATGGGCATCAACTTGATCCGTCTCGGCACGGACCAAATCCCGTAACCGTTCAAATTCCGCCTCAGTGTCAGCCTCAACAGCTTGCTGCATCGTGTTGACCAGCAGACCGATGAACAGGTTCAAAACCGAAAACGCGGTGATCACGATGAAGGGCACAAAGAAGGCCCAAGCTAATGGATAAACCTCCATCACAGGACGCACGATCCCCATGGACCACGATTCCAACGTCATGATTTGGAACAGCGAATACAAAGATCGACCCAGGGTGCCGAACCATTCATCAAAACTATCGCCATACATGATTGTTGCCATGACACCGAAGACGTAAAAGACGATGGAAATCATAACGATTACCGCACCCATCCCGGGCAGTGCATCCAGCAACGCTTGCACAACAGCCCGCATCTGGGGAATGACCGACAACAACCGCAGCGCCCGAATAACGCGCAGCCCGCGCAATGCGGACAGGTTGGCCGTTTGGGGCAGCAAACCGATACCGACCACCAACAAATCAAAGATATTCCACGAATTCCGAAAGAAACTGAGCCCGTAGGCATAGAGCTTTAAGACAAGTTCGATGACAAAGATCGACAGGATAATTTTGTCGACCACCGCAAGCACAGTGCCGAAATTCTCTTGCGCCCAATCAGATGTACTGATCCCAAGTGTGATCGCATTAAAGATAATCAACGTCAGGATCACGTTATGGATCCGGGGTTGATCCAGAAACGCCCGCAGCCTTGCGCGCGTGGAACTAGTATCAGTCTCTACTTGCGTGTTCGTCATAGTGCCGTCTCGTTCCTGGATACCAAACGCGTGATCACTTCAGCTTACGTTCAATTTTCTTGAACTTGTCCGCCAACTTGTCGATCGCAGCCACGGCTTTTGTGGCGGACCCCACTTTGCTCTTGTGATCGGAGCCAAACTTTTTTCCCTTGGTCTTCACTTCTTCGGACGTGGCTTTCCCTTTGGCGACGAAGTTCACCAGAACGTCCAGATCTTTGCCCATATCGTTGACGTTTTTGTCCAGCATTTGCAGGTTCGACTTCATTTCACCTTTGGTTGTCAGTTCTTCGCCAAAACTCTGCAATTCGGGGTCTGCATCTTTGTCTTTTGACACCTTTTCACCAACAGCCAAAAACATCTTGGCGATTTTGGCCATGTTCTTGGCGTTGAATTCAAAGTCATTTTCAATGTCGCGCAGCGCTTTCAGCGCAGCATCAAAGTCTTTGTCCTTGTCACCGCGCCCATCTTTTAGGTCACTGGCCAGCCCATCCATCACTGAACCTACACGAGTAAGCGGCCAAGAAAACAACTCTGTAGGGTCAAGACGGCTCAACAACTTAAGAGCTTGCTTGCCTGCAGCAATCGCCTTTTTGTTGTCGCCCTTGTCGCTTTCGACTTCGTCCAATGCCAAAGACACTTTGTCATCGATTGATTTTGAAATCTTCTTCCAAAGCTTGGTGACTTTCGCTTCGGCGTTCGACAATGCCGCACCAACTTCCTTAGTCTCGGTCTTATCGTTGGCTTTGAATTTGTTCTTCTTTTGCTCTTTGGGTGGGATGGCTTTGTCGATATCTTTTTGCATCCCGTTCAAGGCTGTCGCGAACAAAGCAAGGTCATACCGCGCCACGGCATAGACACCATCCACCAACACTTTTTTCTTCCATTTACGTGGATCTAATTCCATCGAGCGTTTGACTTTGATGTCTTTGACAATACTCACCAGCTTCGGACGGGCTTTGAACCATTCCGGCGCCTGACTCCCTTTGAACTCTCCAAAAGGATTGATTGTTACGTCGACCACAATGGTCTTTTTTCCGTCATCCGCCATATCATCTCCGCCGTTACAAATATCGCTGTATGTTCTAACCCCAAATGCAAGACACGCAGCGGTCCATCAAAATCAAATATCGTGCTCTACCTCAAAGAATTTCACTTGCGACTTTGAACACCTTCAGCGCGATTTCGACACCCTTCTTCACCTTCTCAGCATGCCCTTTGAGGGTCTTCAGGTCCATTTTTCCTTTGGTGTCATCTGCCATCTGCGTCGCGTATTTGGCGAACTTCAAACCGTTGTCGTATGTCGTGTTAAAGTCGATGATCTGAACGATCATGTCGTTGACCTGTTTTTCCTGCTTTTTGGAAACCGTCGCGCCCTGATCCTGAAGCTGCAGCAACTTTTGAAGCGGCCCGCCCATCGACTCGGCTTTTTTGCGTGTCGCGGTCAGCTTCTTTTCGTACTCGCTGGCAGTGTCGTGGATTTTTTTGATGTGGCTTTTACCGGCCTTGCCGGCTTCTGTTTCCTTGGACAGTTTTTCAACGGCCTTCATCAGATCGCCGCGAACTTTGACCTCGGTCGCCAAGGCTTTCTGGATTTCCTTCGCGATATCATAGGCAGACTTGGCCACCTTGTAATATTCGTCCAATTTTGCGCCTGATGACGCGATTAGGGCCGCAATCCCCTTGCCAATCTTGACCACACCCCACGTCACATTCGCAGCAATCTTGATCTTCCATTTGGCGTATTCTTTGTTTTCTTTCTTGATCTTGTCCCATTGCGATTTCAGTCGCGCGATGGCCTCTTTCTCCAGATTCCCAACCAGCTTTTTCAGCTCGTCATTGACCTGTTTGATCAGTTTGTCCGCAGCCTTCTTGTCGGTCATCCCATCAAGTTGTGCGTCGTATTTCAGAATGGCAGGATCAATCGCCAACTTGCGGTAGTCGTTCAGATATGTGCGAACCGGTTCAGTGATCCGCTCCATCGTGTTAATGTCTACGTCCTTGGACGAAACCTTCAGCAAGATAGAGCCTTTCGGCATCTCAAGGTGCCGCGGCTTAACGCTGACGATATCTACTTTCATTGAAGAGTCGGCCAAGTGTCATTGCTCCTGAAACTATCAAATTGCTTGGCGGGAGTATGACGATGTTTCGCCGCTCCCGCCTGTGATCTAGCGCACTAGCTGAAGGCGTAAGTGAATTCGCCAGCGTCCACATCGATGGCAACCTTGTCGATATCGCCACCTTCCATCATCCGGCGCAAGAACTCGGCCGAGATATCCGGCAGCATTGTGTTGGTCACAATCGCGTCGATCATGCGGCCACCACTTTCAAGTTCCTGACATCGATTGACGATCTCATCGACTACCGCATCAGAATATTCGAAGGGCACACCATGCGCTTCGGACACCCGTTTCTTGATGCGGCCAAGCTGCAGCTTGGTGATTTCCGCGATCATATGTGGGCTCAGCGGGTAGTAGGGGATCGCGACCAAGCGACCCAACAGAGCGGGAGGGAACACCTCGAGCAGGGGTTCGCGCAGCGATTTCGCCATGCTTTCCGGATCTGGCATCAGTTCGGGATCTGCACACAGATCCATGATCAGATCTGTCCCTGCGTTCGAGGTCAGCAAGATCACTGTGTTCTTAAAGTCGATGGTGCGGCCTTCGCCATCTTCCATGACGCCTTTGTCGAACACCTGGAAAAAGATCTCATGCACGTCGGGGTGCGCTTTTTCGACTTCGTCCAACAGAACGATGGAATAAGGCTT
>CALHST010000104.1 GCA_938038825.1 uncultured Paracoccaceae bacterium
TGGCCGATCGAGTCCGGCTGGTGGCTGATGAAACGCGACCGCTTGTTGGCAAAACTGGGCCTGCGTTGACTATTCGGCGGGCGTGTCTGTGGGCTCTTTGCGAAACTTCGCGCTGAACGGATACATGAACTGCTTCCAATACCCGCGCGGCACGGTGTCCCCGACTACACCATAATTTTCGGGCCATTCTTCGTTTTCTGGCAGCCGATATGTGCCGAACAACCAATCGTAGATCGGGAAGTGGGACGCATAGTTGATATCAATCGCGGCACGGTCCGACCCATGATGCCAATGGTGGAACCGGGGCGAGACAAAAAAGCGTTCCAGCCAGCCAAACTTCCACCCGATATTGGCGTGGATGAAGCTGGAATAGAAATACACGATCAACAAATAGCCTTGGATCGCCTCGGGCTTGAATCCCAGCGTGAACATCGGCAACGCGGTGAGGCTGCGCAGAATGGCGATTTCGGCAAAGTGCATTCGTGCGCCGGCCAACCAATCCATCTTTTTGGTGGAGTGATGGATCGCGTGGAAGTTCCACAGGAACGGAAAGGTATGAAACGCACGATGCACCCAATACTGAATGAAATCTGTGGCAGCCATGATCACCAAAACCTGCACCCAAAACGGCAGTGCCACGATATAGGCGCGCACATCGTCCAGCTCGACTGCTGCATTCACGTAATTGGACGGAGCGAGGGTAATAAAGCCCAGAATCTGCACCATCATCGAACTTAACAGATAATAGAACATGTCCTCCTGCCATTCTTGACGAAAGACTGTTTGCTCGGGTCGTGCCGGAAAGAAGCGTTCCAGAGGGACGAACAGGAAACCAACCACTAGCACGTTGATGATGAAGTAATCCAAACCGAAATACAGGCTCTGCGGAGGCGCCCCAGCTGTGTCAGGCTGCGTCGTGGCCATCAGCGAGGCCACAACAGTGACCGCCAATGCTGCCCAACCCAGCGACTTTCGACGGCTTAGGATCAGACTTAACAACGCCAGCGCATAGCCTGCCAGCAGAACAAAGCGCATGACCACCGTCATAATCCCGTTTTCATGAATAAAGGCGATTTCGGGATATGACAGAGTTTCCGGATACCAGCGCAGCAGCACCATCAAAAGCCCCGCCAACCCCGCCAACAAGGCCAGTGATCCACTCAGCCAGCCACTACCCAACGGGCGTTGATCCCGTGGCGTTTCCAACTGCTCAACGACTTTGTTTAGAAATTTCATGACATGCCTTGTGCTTTTGATGAATTGTCACACAGAAACTCACACCAAAAACAGTCAGGGAAACCAGACTTTCCCGCACCGTTACGCAAAGATCACAAAGGCGTCAGCGCACTGCAATCCCCCCTGCGCCACCGCACAGATGTCGTTACATGCGCGTCATGACCCGGATTTTGAACTCTTTCCCGCTGTTGTATCTTTTACTGCTTTGGCCGGGGCACGTGACCATCTGGGATCTATATGGCCGCGAATGGTACTATCCCGAAATGATGCATATCAGCGGCGTATGGTCCATCCGGTTGCTGATCCTGTGTATCGCAGTGACGCCCGTGTTGCGCCTGATCAACTGGATCGGTCACGGCAAAGCGCTTGGGCGCTGGCTGCTGCCACGGCGCCGCCATTTCGGACTTGCCAGCGGCATCTACGCCTTTGTGCATCTGGCCCATTATGTGATGCACGCAGAAGATTTGGCAGACATCTGGATCGAGGCCTTTGATCTTGCCTTTTTGACCGGTTGGATCAGCTTGCTGATTTATGCAGCGCTCACAGTGACCTCGAATGATTGGTCGGTGATCCGATTGGGGCGATGGTGGAAAAAGCTGCACCTTCTTGTTTACCCTGCCGCCGCGTTTGCGTTCTGGCATTGGTATTTGTTTGACTTTCATATTGACCGCGCGGGTTTCTGGGCAGCCTTGTTTTGCGCGCCGAAACTGATCCAAGGCGGCGTGCACCTGTGGCGTCGACGGTTGAATCCCGCGACTGCGAAGTCTACCTTTCGTACATAGCCCACACCTGCGGGCCAAATGCACAGGCAAGACGGATGTCCCAACGCTACCATGGTCTGGACGCTTTGCGCGGCGGAGCCATGCTGTTGGGCCTTGTTCTTCATGCGTGCCAGTTGTTTCTGACACCGGACCTGATGACGGACGTTCTGCCAAACGCCACAGTGACGCCGCCTGATCCCACCTTTACAACGCAACTGCTTGTTACTTGGATTCACAATTGGCGCATGCCGCTGTTCTTCATCCTCGCTGGGTTCTTTGCTGCGATGGTTCTGGAAAGACGCGGCTGGCGCAGCTTTTGGACTGATCGCGCCCAACGCATTTTTGGCGCATTGGTCGTGTTTCACCTGCTTTTTGTGCTCACGCTCGATCGTCCCCTTGGTGCGCTCGACCATCTTTGGTTCTTATGGACCCTTACATTCCTGTGCCTCATGGCCCCTGCGATCCCGGCTCACCGCACAGTTGGGTGGATAACACATCCCAAGCATTTGATCTGGCTGATCATTCCGGTCACTGTCAGTGGCTTGTTGGGGCGCAGTGGACTTTGGCATATCCGTCCGATCACCCTGCCCGATATCACGTGGCAGGCCCTGGCGCTTTATGGAACGTTCTTTGTGATCGGCCAAATCCTGTGGCACAATAAGGCAATCTTGGACAAACTCGCTGTGCCTCGCTTGGCAGTGGCACTTCTCGCCATCGGGTCGCTTTTAACTGTTACCATCATGTTCATGTCGAACGCAGCGTTTTCAAACGTCTTCTTACAAGCCATTATTGCGGCATCAACACTGCTTTGGTGCTTTGGATTGATCGGCTTGACGCATTGGGCGCTGACCCGTCCCCGAAAGTGGCTGAGTACATTGGTTGACCTTAGCTACCCGATTTACATTTTTCACCTGTACCCCGTGATGCTGTTTGCAGCACTCGCGATAGAATTCGGCGCACCGCAAGGCATCGTCGTTATTCTTGGCGTGTTCGGAGGGTTGCTGACAGCGCTTTTGTGTACCGTGCTCTTGATCCGATACACGCCCCTGAACTGGTGCCTCGCGGGATATTCCAAAAGCTGGTTCAAACAGCCTTTTGACAAAAACGGCTGGCCCGAAACGCAAAAGGCCGCCCCCTAAGGAACGGCCCTTCAAAATCTATTACGCGGAAGGGGCTTAAGCCGCCAACGCGCCTTTGGCTTGATCAACAATCGCCGCAAATGCGTCGGGCTCGTGGACCGCAAGATCTGCCAGGACTTTCCGGTCAACTTCAATACCAGCCAGTGTCAGACCGTTAATGAAGCGAGAATATGTCAGCGCTTCGTCATGTGCGCGTACAGCCGCGTTGATCCGTTGGATCCACAATGCGCGGAAATTCCGCTTGCGGTTCTTCCGGTCGCGTGTGGCGTACTGGTTGGCTTTATCAACCGCCTGACGGGCGACTTTGAAGGTATTCTTGCGGCGGCCGTAATAGCCTTTTGCTGCCTTAATGACCTTCTTGTGACGGGCGTGGGTTGTGGTTCCACCTTTAGTTCGGGACATATAACTGGCCTCCTATCAACGGTCGTAGGGCATGAAGCCCTTGACGATTTTTGAATCAGGTGCGGACAGCTCGGTGGTGCCGCGTGCATTACGGATGAATTTGCGTGTTCGCTTGATCATACCGTGGCGTTTGCCAGCCTGACCGCCGATGACCTTACCGGTCGCGGTCACTTTAAAGCGCTTTTTGGCGCTCGATTTCGTCTTCATTTTGGGCATTTGCGTCTCCTAATAGTTCGGGTACGTGATTGCGCGACTCGGCATGCCACTTTGGCCGGACGCGCGAACGAAGCCGCCGTATAGGAGCCATTCCGGCGTTTAGCAAGAGGAATCACCCCGCAAAACGCCGCCATGTGCGTTATTTCATGTACAATTCCACAACTTTTTCAGAAAGATCTTTAAGCGTTTCACTTTGCATCGCAACAAAGGCCAGGTCCCGACTATTTTCATCCGGGTTTTCCAGGATCGCAGTCAGGTGCGGCTGTATATCCGTCCAAGCGGACCGAACATCCATCAGTGCGGACATCACGGCCAAGTTTGGGGGATCAATAACTTCCATATCGTAATCCCCTAATTCCATCGCACCCAGGGCCGTTTCGAACTGCTCCATGGTCAAAATCATATCATTTATCATTAAGTTACGATGCAAGTTCGACGCGATATAACAAAAGCTTTTTGCCAGCCGCAGCGCCAACATGCGTTGCCGCATAGCAACGTCGATGGTGCTGGTCATGGATTTTCGTGCAACCAGCTTTTCAGTATACACAGCCCTAATGACTTTGGTGGAAATTTCGGACAGCGATAGCAACGGCTTGTCCAAGCTGATAATGTGGCGCACCGGGACCGCATGCACGTCACCAGACATGACCTGACGCGCTGCAGGCGAAAATCTTTGCCACGTGTCGTTCAAATTTCGCAATGCTCTTATAGCGGCAGGTTCAGTCTCAGCGGTCAAGTTCAGCCCGTCATCCCCCGCCATCAAAGCCGCCAGGTTTCGGTCAAATTGATCTGCCGCATCTTTTGCAATTTCGGAGTAGGTGTCGGCCTCATACCCGGTCAAAACATAGCATGTTGCTTGTTCGATCCGCTGAGTAAGCTCTCGCTGTTCTGCAATGGTGGAGATTCTGCGCCAAATAGCCTGTTCTTGTTCAAGAACATCCTGTTCTGCCGCCCACGCGCCTGCTGATATCAGCAATGCAAAAATCGTTACCCAAACACGCCAAAACATAGACACCTCAACCTTTGACGCCCTTAAAATAGGACACAAAAGTTAACGAACCCTTCATTTGGGCCAAATTTTCCCCTTAGTTAAGGAAAACTGCAAAGACGCGCACAAAGACGTCCGGAATTTCAGCCAACGTATAACCGCCGGGTTGCGATTGAAGCGCATACAAAATCAAACCGCCCGCGATCAATACGGTCACCGCCGAGGCCCGGGGTGACCGTCCATCACTGATCGCTGACAGAATCGACGGAACTGAAAATCCCGCAACTATCAATCCAAGAACCAAAGACACATCAGGGTTCATAGCACCACCTTCGCATTCAATTCGTTGCGCGCAAGGTTACTCTGGGTCGGTTGCGTAAATCAAACGTTCATCGCACGGCGCAACACGTAAAATATTGGTGGTGCCCGTGACGTTGAATGGCACACCCGCTGTGACCAGAACCTGATCATTGTCGCTGGCGTATCCTTGTGCACGCGCCGCTGTCGCCGCATTCACAACGGCCATTTTGAACCGGTCAAGACGCGCAGTAATCACGCAGTTTGTACCCCAACTTAGGCACAATTGCCGCGCTGTTGTCTGCAGCGGCGTCAATGCCAAGATCGGAACCCGTGGGCGCTCTCTCGCAGTCAACAAGGCTGTCGTGCCGGACTGCGTAAAGCAACAAATTGCTTTGATATCCGTGGTTTCCGCAATCTCCCGCGCAGCAGCCACAATCCCATCAGCAACTGTTGTACGCGCCGCCTGACGGGATGCCTCAATAATCTGGGTATAGGTTGGGTCCTGCTCCACCTCGGTGGCGACGTTGTTCATCGTACTTACAGCTTCCAACGGGAAATCACCCGCGGCGCTTTCCGCACTCAACATAACCGCATCTGCACCTTCATAGATCGCAGTCGCCACGTCAGACACTTCGGCGCGTGTTGGCATCGGGCTTTCGATCATGCTTTCCAACATTTGTGTGGCCACAATCACTGGCTTCGCGGCAGCACGGCATTTGCGCACCAAACGCTTCTGGATCGGCGGCACATTTTGCACCGGCAATTCTACGCCCAAATCACCACGGGCCACCATGATGCCATCCGACACTTTCAGAATATCCGCAAAGCGCGCAACCGCGTTAGGCTTTTCGATTTTCGACAGAACCGCCGCACGTCCCATGATCAATGCCCGTGCTTCTTCGACATCCGCAGGCCTTTGAACAAAGCTCAGCGCAATCCAATCCACACCCAAATTGCATGCAAATTCCAGATCCGCCTTGTCTTTTTCGGACAACGCCGCCAATGGCAATTCCACATCCGGGACGTTCACACCTTTGCGGTTTGATATCGTGCCGCCCGTGACCACAGTGCAATTGGCAAAATCTTTGCCACATTCGACCACTGTCAGTCGAATTTTACCGTCATTCACCAACAATGTCGCGCCTGCTTCCAGGGCCGCGAAAATCTCGGGATGGGGTAAATTCACGCGTGTCACGTCACCGGGAGTATCGTCAAGGTCCAATCGGAATGCCGCGCCATCCACCAAATCTTCGCTGCCCTGCGCAAAAACACCAACCCGCAGCTTGGGTCCCTGCAAGTCCGCCAGAATTGCAATGGGGGACCCCATATCCTCTTCAACCTTGCGGATATGTTTGTGCTTTTCTGCAATTTCTTCATGTGTGCCGTGGCTCATGTTCAAGCGAAAAACATCAGCCCCAGTTTCGTGAAGCGCCCGGATCATGTCATACGTTTCAGAGGCAGGACCCAAGGTCGCCACGATTTTCACATTACGCGTGCGTTTCATGTTAGATTCCCAAAAAATGTAAGTTGTTAGCGTTATCACCGAATTCGCTCCAAGGTTCAACTCACCTCTCGCCCTCTTGACGGCCTTCATTATATGCCCAATTTATACATCAACCGATGCACGCCATTGCGCGAAAATTCGCTGAAAACGCGTAGGGCCCGTGCCCTGCGTTCCGTAACGTAATAATCAGGACATTATCATGGACGATCACACTCAGCTTGAACTCGAAGCCGCCGCTTTCCGCCGCTTGCGCAAGCACTTGATGGAAGACCGCACCGATGTTCAAAATATCGACATGATGAACCTTACCGGGTTTTGTCGCAATTGCCTGAGTCGCTGGTATCAAGAAGCTGCAGCTGAAAAAGGCATCGATATCACCAAAGACGCAGCCCGCGAATCTTTCTATGGGATGACAATGGCTGATTGGAAAGCGAACTACCAAACCGACGCAAGCGGCGATCAACAGCAAGCCTTCCAGAAGAGCTTTGAAGAAAATGTGGGCAAAAAGTAACCTCATTGATCCGCGGACGAATGGCAGGGGCCAAAAAGGGCGCAACTATACATGAGTTCAGCGCAAAATCCGTTTCGCGAGTTTTGAACATAGCTTTCGAACAACGTTTCGCCGAGGCGTTGGCGTGTTAAGCAACATCTCAAACGTTTCCATATTGGCATAGGTGTTGCTGGACACAGAAATCCCCCGCGCGTCACGCTCTTTATAAAGCGACACACAGGCGCTGGGTTTGACATAGATCCCGCGTCTTCGCGTTGTGTGACGCAACTTTAAAGACTGGCTTAAGTCCGTGCGCCGCAAACCGTGGGACACAATCTGGGCAGCTTCATGCGGCTTTGCGCCCCGAACGATATATTGGCGCATCAGATCGACTGTAATCTGCTCAATTTCCGCCTGACGTCTTTCTTTGGCCCAATCAGGGCAATTTTGGCCGCAATAAAACGTTGTCCAATTCTCGCGCCAACCGCCAAAGGCATCGACTGCAAAATCCGCACCGCCATCACCAGCCACGGGGTTCGTTTCTGACCCACGATTGTCACGGCGACGGGCCTGTCCATGAAACCTACCCATTAACGGCTTAAATGTCGGGAACAGCGCCTCAAAAGCATCCGGTGTATAGCGCCAATAATCTGCGGGCGCGCCATGGTAGAAATAAGAAAACGGTGCGGCATGGAACACAATGCCACCGGGCTTTAACAATCGGCTCATGTGATGCGCCGCCTGCCAGGGTTCAGCCACATGTTCCATCACTGAAACACTGAAAATCGCGTCGTATTGCTGTCCTTCCAAATGCCGTGCGTCGCAAATATTGCAGACCCGCACGTCATCGCGCCCTTCGACCGGGTACAATGACAGCCATTCGAATGTAAATTCAGGGAATTCTGCCGCCACACTGTTAAACGGTCCGCCGATCTCAGCAATGCGCCCATGCGAAAAGCCCGCGTCTGCAAGACACTGGCGGAATGCAGCAACGACTGCTTCTCGTGTCCCAATGTTGCCCGGCTGACGCCGTTCCGACGTCAAAAGCTCCTCAAGCCAGGGTATCATCTGTGCGCTGGGTGTATCAGGGCGTGTTTTCAAGTCCGTCAGCGATTGCCGCAGCATGGCACGATCAAAAATCCCCATACTGGAGTCTTCGGACATAAGATCTTTCACAACCCGTGACTCCTGCCTGGTTCAAAGATCTGATCACCCAAAAACCTGAAGATATGGTCAATTTGTATAAGAAAGTGCGCGCATGGCTCGGTGAATTAAGACGTGTCCAAAACAGCGTGTTGGACACGTCTAATGTCGGCGAAATATTGGATATGAAAAATAAACGGGCTCAAAGGGTTACCCCAAAGAGCCCGAAAACATGAACAAAACGGCCGAACGGTCCGTTTAGATTGCCATTTTGCGGCTTTCATCCAAATAGATTTCGCGCAGCCGCGTCGCAACCGAACCCGGCGTCCCATCTCCCAATGTCGCACCATCAATTTCCACGACCGGCATCACAAAAGCCGAGGCCGAGGTAAAGAACGCCTCATCCGCCTCTTTCGCCTCGTCAATTGTGAAAGAGCGCTCCTCAACTTCCATCTGGGCTTCCTTTGCAAACCGCAAAACAGCCGCGCGCGTGATGCCATGCAGAATGTCTGTGCTCAGCTGGCGCGTGATAATCTTACCGCCTTTGACAATATACGCGTTGTTCGACGTCCCTTCGGTCACATAGCCATCTTCAACCATCCACGCATCATCGCAGCCTTCTTTCTTGGCCATCATCTTACCCATGGACGGGTACAAAAGCTGCACCGTTTTGATGTCGCGACGCCCCCAACGAATGTCCTCTATACTAATGACTTTGATGCCTTTTTTGGACTGCGCACTATCTGCCAGCCCTGGCTTATCTTGCGTGAATAATACTACCGTCTGCGGCGTATCTTCTGGTGGAAAGGCAAAGTCCCGATCACCGGGTGCGCCGCGCGTAATCTGCAGATAAACCAACCCCTCATTGATTCCGTTGGTGCGCACCAATTCGCGATGCACCTCCAACAGATCTTCTTTGGAAATCGGATTCTGCATTCCCAACTCGGTCAACGACCGCTGCAGCCGAACCGCATGGCCGTCGAAATCGATCAACTTGCCATCCAGAACCGAGGTCACTTCATAGACCCCATCCGCCATCAGAAAACCTCGATCAAAGATCGAGATTTTGGCCTCATTTTCAGGTAAGTATTCGCCGTTTACATAAACTGTGCGCATCGCGTTATCCCCAAAGTCCGACCGACGGCGCATGCACCCCGGCTTCATCAAATATCAAAGGTTCGTCTCGGTCTTCGGCCAACAACAGCGGCCCGTCAAGATCCACAACCGCCGCACCCTGCGCAATCAGCGTGGCAGGCGCCATCGCAAGGGATGATCCAACCATACAGCCGACCATCACATCGAACCCTGCCGCCAGACCAGCTGTGCGCAGTTCTAACGCTTCCGTCAGTCCACCGGTCTTGTCCAGCTTGATGTTGATCATGTCATACTTGCCCGCCAATCCTGGCAAGGACGCGCGATCATGACAGCTTTCATCCGCACAAACCGGCAAGACACGTTCAATCTCTGACAGCGCGTCATCCGCACCCGCAGGCAAAGGCTGCTCCACCATCTGCACGCCCAGACGGACCAAAACCGGCGCCAGCGTCTTGTACAAATCGGGCGTCCAACCTTCATTTGCATCCACAATGATCCGTGCGCCCGGCGCACCGGCCCGAACGGCTTCAATGCGCGCGACATCCTCTTCACCGCCGCCCAGCTTGGTCTTCAACAACGGGCGAAACGCATTTTCAGCTGCTTGCAGGCGCATGGCATCAGGTGTGCCCAATGAAAGGGTATAGGCTGTAATCTCAGGCTTTGGGGCAGGCAACCCC
>CALHST010000105.1 GCA_938038825.1 uncultured Paracoccaceae bacterium
GGCCGCCCATGACGGAAATGCGCGAAGTCGGCCATGTCCACAAGAAACGCGGCGCAAAGGCACGCCCCGCCATGCCGTAATTGCCAGCCCCAAAGGACCCACCAACCAGCAGCGTGATTTTCGGCACGTTGGTTGTGGCGACGGCCGTGACCAGCTTGGCCCCATGGCGCGCGATGCCTTCGTTTTCATATTTCTGACCGACCATGAACCCTGTGATATTCTGCAAGAAGATCAAAGGGATCTTGCGCTGCGAACACAGTTCGACAAAATGCGCGCCCTTTTGAGCTGCTTCAGAAAACAGCACGCCATTGTTGGCAATGATCCCCACGGGGCAGCCTTTGATATGCGCGAAGCCGGTTACCAGCGTCTCGCCAAACCGCGCCTTGAAGTCATCAAAGCGTGACCCATCCACCAGCCGGGCGATCACTTCGCGAATATCATAGGGTTTGCGCAGATCAGCCGGGACCACGTCGAACAACTCCCCCGGATCGTAAGCAGGCTCTTCCGGGCTTTGCCATTCCACGCCAACGGGCCGTGTGATGTTCAAATTGCTCACAGCGCGCCGTGCCAAGGCCAACGCGTGCGCATCATCTTCGGCCAGATAGTCCGCAACGCCAGACAATCGGGTATGCACGTCACCGCCCCCCAGATCCTCGGCGCTGACCACCTCCCCCGTGGCGGCTTTGACCAAGGGCGGACCAGCAAGGAAAATGGTGCCCTGCTCTTTCACGATAATCGTGACATCCGACATGGCCGGAACATAGGCCCCGCCCGCCGTGCAAGACCCCATCACCACCGCGATCTGCGGAATGCCCTTGGCGGACATTTGCGCCTGATTAAAGAAGATACGCCCGAAATGGTCGCGATCCGGGAAGACTTCGTCCTGATTGGGCAGGTTCGCGCCACCACTGTCCACAAGATAGACGCAAGGAAGATTGTTTTGCTCGGCAATCTCTTGCGCGCGCAGGTGCTTTTTGACGGTCATCGGGTAATAGGTGCCGCCCTTCACTGTGGCATCGTTGCACACCACCATGACCTCGCGCCCCATGACCCGGCCAATGCCCGCGATCACACCGGCACAAGGGGCCGCGCCATCATACAGGCCATGCGCAGCCGTCGCGCCGACCTCCAGGAATGGACTTCCCGGATCCAACAAATTCGCAACCCGATCCCGCGGCAACATCTTCCCGCGCGACACATGCCGATCGCGCGAGCGCTCCCCCCCGCCAAAGGCCGCCGCCTCTGCCGCTTGAGCAATCTCGGCCAACGCGGCCTCATGTGCGGCACGGTTGGTCTTGGCATCTTCAGAGCCGGACACGAGATGTGAGGTGAGTTTCATGAGACTACTTCCAATTCCGAAAATCGTGTGGACAGCCAAAGCAAAACGGCCCCGAGGACAAGCCATAAGATACAGACAAAAAATCCCATCAGTACGCTTAGTCCGCCAGCGGCTATACTGTTGAAAACAAAACTCAGAATAGCCATCAATGTAAGGCTGCTGCCTATGAACACGGCACTCGAAAGCGCAGCGTCCGAATTAATGTTACGCCGCAATTCAAAGTTCAGGAACAGCATCCAACGCCGCATCACATCATCCCTGTGACCAGCTCACGTCCGATCAGCATGCGGCGAATCTCGGACGTGCCGGCCCCGATCTCCATCAGCTTGGCATCCCGAAATATGCGCCCCACAGGGTTGTCCGACAGATAGCCCGCCCCGCCCATCGCCTGAACCGCCTGATGCGCCTGCACCATGGCTTGCTCGGACGCATAAAGACAACAGGCCGCCGCATCTTGGCGCGTCACATCCCCCCGATCGCAGGCTTTGGCAACTTCATACACATAAGCCCGCGCCGAATTCATCGCAGTATACATATCCGCAATCTTGCCCTGCATCAGCTGGAACATGCCAATGGGTTGCCCGAACTGTTTACGCTCCGCCATGTATGGCATGATTTCGTCCAGACAGGCTGCCATGATCCCGGTGCCAATCCCGGCCAGAACCACACGTTCATAATCCAGCCCTGACATCAGAACCTGAACCCCGCGTCCTTCTTCGCCCAACACATTGTCAAAGGGCACTTCCACGTCGTCAAAGATCAATTCTGCCGTGTTGGATCCCCGCATACCCAACTTGTCAAAATGCGCAGAGGTCGAAAAACCAGTCATGTCTTTTTCGATCAGGAACGCCGTGATCCCTTTGGACCCCGCATCCGGGTCCGTTTTGGCATAGACCACCAGCGTATCCGCATCGGGTCCATTGGTGATCCAGTATTTGTTGCCGTTCAGCCGGTAATGATCGTTGCGCTTTTCTGCCCGCAACTTCATCGACACAACATCAGACCCCGCCGAGGGTTCCGACATCGCCAACGCACCCACATGTTCACCCGATACAAGGCCCGGCAGAAACTTCGCGCGTTGCGCATCCGTACCGTTCAACTTGATCTGGTTCACACATAGATTCGAATGTGCCCCATAAGACAAACTGACCGAAGCTGACGCCCGCGCGATTTCTTCCACAGCAATCACATGGGCCAGATATCCCATGCCCGCGCCACCGAATTCTTCCGGTACGGTAATTCCCAAAAGGCCCAAATCCCCCATTTCGCGCCACAGGTCGTTTGGAAAGGCGTTGTCGGAGTCGATCTTGGCCGCCATCGGCTTTACCCGCTCTTGCGCCCATTTGTGCACCATCTCGCGTAACGCGTTGACGTCTTCTCCAAGGTCAAATTGCATTGTGGCCAGAAACATGCGTGCCTCCATTATTGAACGCTTGTTCATATAAATGCAAAAAACCGATCATCGAGTCAAGAGGCCCGTGTCGACGCGTCGAGAGGCCAATGCCAGCGCGGCGCAGAGTTTTGGTCGCAAATCTGTGAGGTATTTGTGATTCCGCCCCCTCAAAACAGCGTGGTATTGTGATGGAATGCCAGAACTTATCGCCTTGTTAGCCATCTATTACCAATGCGCAGCCCTTGCCGAGGACGGGCTCCTTACGCAGCAAGAACGGTTTGCGTGCAATGACACGTATCAACAGGCGAAACGCTTGTTTTTAGAAGATGATCTGCAAAATCACGATGCCAAACTTGATGCCGACCAAAATAGAATAGCGTATCTGCGCCTGAAACAATGGGAAGCGGAAAACAGCGATTTGATACAGGATTGGCGGCGGCAATGAGGCTACCCGCCACTGTCACGATACCGCGTTAGGTGGACAGCTTTGATACCAATTTTTGCACGAAGTCGTGACCGGCATTAAACTCTGCAACAGTGATGAATTCATTGGGCTGATGGGCCTGTTCGATATTACCGGGGCCGCAGACGACGGCGGAATA
>CALHST010000106.1 GCA_938038825.1 uncultured Paracoccaceae bacterium
GCTTTGACAATGGCCATCGGAAAATTAGGTCGCCGGGTAAGAACGGGTGTCCCGCAATTACCGCAGAATTCCCGGGTGACAGGATTGTCCAGGTCTGACCGCGCAAACGTCGCGGGGGTCCCTTGTGTATAGGCAAACCCAGATTCAGGCACCACAAAATAGAAATTCATCCCGCCAGATGCAAAATACTGACATTCGCGGCAATGGCACTGCCCCTTGTGAACAGGGTCTGCCGTAATTTCAAAGCGTAAACTCCCGCAATAACACCCACCCTGCATTGGCCGTCTCCTATTTTTGGTCGCGTTACAAAAGGTGGCCGGATTTCGTTGCCTTTGTCGCCAGATAGGCTGCATTCTGCGAGGTTTCGCCAACTTTCAACGGCACCCGTTCCGTTACAGCTATGCCGCATCGGTTCATCATGTCAATCTTGGCGGGATTGTTGGTCAGCAAGCGAACTTGGGTGAATCCCATACGTTTTAAGATGTCCGCGCCCAGTCGAAAATCCCGTTCGTCATCTTCAAAACCAAGCCTATGGTTGGCTTCGACTGTGTCGAAGCCCTGGTCTTGCAGGGAATAGGCCCGCATCTTGTTGGCAAGACCAATCCCGCGGCCTTCCTGGTTCAGGTATAGAAGCACACCATGACCTTCGGCGCCCATCTGCGCCAGTGCGCCGCGCAGTTGCGGACCACAGTCGCATTTCAAAGAACCCAACAGGTCACCCGTGAAACAGGCCGAATGCAACCGTGCCAAAACCGGCGCGCTGCGATCCGGGCGCCCGATTTCCACAGCGTAATGTTCCTCGCCACCGTCTTCGGGACGAAAGACGTGCAAGCGTCCGGCTTCGGAGACAGTTAGTGGAAGGCGGGCAGACACGATGGGATCCAAATGTGTTGGCGCGGCAAGAACAGGCACCACATCTGACAGCTTTAGATGTGTCAGGTCATCACCCTGCGCGAAACCCGGGTTGGGAACGGTAACCAGCAATACGGCTGGTAGAAGACGTGCGGCCTTGGCGATACGCAGGGCAGTTCTGTGTGGCTCTGCATCGCCGCCACGCACCGGCAGCAAAGGCCCCTTCATGGGGGTCCTCAGATCATCTGCAGGGTCTGCGACAGCCAATACCCAACCAAGCCGTGCATCCGATGGCAAAGCGATACGTGCGAGATCACCATCATACGCATGGGCCTTTAACGTGCGCGCACGGTGATCTGTGATGGCAAGTACAGGATCCCCGCCAAGCGCATGAAGATCTGCCAAACGGTCTGCTGAAATCGTTTCCACAGCAAATGTCAGGTAAGAAACGTCCGATTCCAGTACAATTGGCACCCCCATTCGCAGATCTGCGCGGGCGCGGGCCAATTTTTCTGAAACATCTGGTGCAAATGACATGGGGTCTCGGGGTGGTTTTGTAGCATTTAGGTAGGATCACGCGGGGTATTTTGAAACATTTCTCTCCAAAATAACGGGTCACTACACGAGGCTGTGAGAGATTTGTCGCAAATCTTGTGCGGATGTGAGTTGACGTGCATGTCTATCCTAAGCGAAACGGGAGAAGCAACATGGCTCAATTGAAAAAGATCTTGCTGGTCGATGATGATGAGGACCTGCGTGAGGCGTTGAGCGAGCAGTTGGTGATGACCGAAGACTTCGACGTCTTTGAAGCCGCCAACGGGTCGGAAGCAATGGATCGCGCCAAAGAAGCGATTTATGACTTGGTCATTTTGGATGTTGGACTTCCCGATACAGATGGTCGTGAATTGTGCCGCCTGATGCGCAAGCAAGGTGTTAAAAGCCCCATCCTCATGTTGACGGGCCACGACTCGGACGCGGATACAATTTTGGGTTTGGATGCGGGTGCCAATGACTATGTGTCAAAACCTTTCAAATTTCCTGTTCTCTTGGCCCGTATCCGGGCGCAATTGAGGCAGCATGAGCAGTCCGAAGATGCGGTTTTCCAGCTAGGTCACTACACTTTCAAACCTGCAATGAAAGTCCTGATCGACGAGAACGAACGCAAAGTCCGGCTCACCGAAAAAGAGACTAACATATTGAAATTCCTGTATCGTTCTACTGATGGCGTGGTGGCTCGCGACGTGCTTTTGCACGAAGTGTGGGGCTATAACGCTGGTGTAACAACGCACACACTTGAGACGCACATCTACAGGTTGCGTCAGAAAATTGAACCAGATCCGTCTAACGCGCGCCTTCTTGTGACCGAATCCGGCGGTTACAGACTGGTCGCGTAACGAGTGATTTGTTGTGATGCGGGTCACGGGTGTAAGCCTGTGATCCGCATTATCCTAAGAGTGTTCCCGTCGCAGGCCCGGGCAATGGCCTGCAACCTCCCTGTTGGAACTGGCCGGGCCTTGTGCCCGGTCTTTTTTTGTTTGAGCTGCTGTTTTGCGGTGCGGGCTGCGCCCGCGTTCTATCCATTTTTGCTGATGAAGAGGGCTCTGCCCTCCTCAAACTCCTCCCGAGGTATTTTGGACCAAAAGAAGTTGATCTGAATGGGTCGGCGTTTGGTTCTGGTGAGCGTGTTTCGGGTTTGATATAGGCGTGCAGAAAGCATCTGCGCATTTGGGGGGAAACATGTCTTTTACATTGGCGACTTGGAACATCAATTCAGTGCGGTTGCGGGCGGATTTGGTTGCGCGATTGATGCGTGAAGAAGCGCCCGATGTGTTGTGTTTGCAAGAGTGTAAATCGCCTGTGGACAAGATTCCTTTTGAGCAATTTCAAGAGCTTGGCTACACGCACATGGTGGCGCGTGGGCAGAAGGGGTATAACGGCGTTGCGATCTTTTCCAAGATGGCGATGGAGGAAGCGGGGGCCGAGGATTTCGCGTCCCTTGGGCATGCGCGCCATATTGCTGGCCGGTTGAAAAACGGCGTGACGATCCACAACTTTTATGTGCCTGCAGGGGGCGACGTTCCGGACCGTGAAAAGAACGAAAAGTTCGGGCAAAAGCTGGATTATCTGACCGAGATGCGCGACTGGTTTGCCGCCGAGAAACCACAGAAATCCATCCTTGTCGGGGACCTGAACATTGCCCCGCGCGAGGACGATGTTTGGTCGCATAAACAACTGCTTAAGGTGGTGTCGCATACGCCGATTGAAGTTGAAAAACTGGCTGAAACGCAGGCGGCTGGGGGGTGGGTTGATGTGACCCGGGCGGATATTCCTGAAGGGCTTTTGTATAGCTGGTGGAGTTACCGTGCCAAGGACTGGGACG
>CALHST010000107.1 GCA_938038825.1 uncultured Paracoccaceae bacterium
GCAGAACGCGCCACAAATTCCGGGAAATGGGTGCGGCCCGAATTCTGACCCGTCACATGATAGCGCAGATCAAAGCTCCAACGGAAACCATCGGTTTGATTGGTCAGACTGGCATGTGGCGTTAATGGGTGAAAGAAGACCGCGCCCCCGGCTTTGACCGGCAACGGGAGGGCCGTGTCCTCTTTGACAAAACCTTCTGCAATGCCAGTTTGCGTGCGTGCGCAATGGGGCAGCATGTCTTGATCTTGCATTTGCGGCTGAACGGTCAAACAGCCGTTGTCCACAGTGGCGTCTGTGATGGCCAGCCAACAGGTGACCATCTGGGTGTCGTCAGCCTCGGCCAAGGCCACCGCGCGATCTTGGTGCCAATCCGTGGCGGTGATGTGGGCGCGGATTTCATTTGCATGCAGATCGTCAGCGGGCGGTTTGATGCGCACATGCTGGATCGGATTAGAACTGATTTCAGGCCCAATCAGCTGTTCCACGATGTTCAGCACTGACGGGGCCGTTACCATGTCAAATACGGCTGGGCCGAAGTGAAACGGCGTATCTGCGTTGATCTGGTCCCCAGGCAACGAGATATCCATCGGCTGAAACCAATCCAGCCCCGCGCGATAGGCTGTCAGAAGTTTGCCCCAAAAGTCGTCTGATACAGGTACTCCGACGCGGCACTGATCCTGCCAATCTGCATATAGTCGATCCATCAGGGCTTCGTATTCATCCCGGATCGCGTCCACTAATTGCGCAGGCAATACATCATCCACAACAACAAAACCTTGGGTGTTGAAGTGATCGATTTGAAGTTGCGTCAGCATGGGAAGGCCTTGCCGGAAAGTTGCGATTTGCAGTCGGTGACAGACGCAGTCTGCCCAAGAAGGGGACCGCGCAGTCCGATTTGGAATGCGCGGTCTGTTTTATGACGGCATGCGGTTAACATGCCAAAGGCCGTGCCTATTTCAAAAGAATTTCCACAATGGGCGGCCAAATCAACAGAACAGACAGGGCCAACAATTGGATACCGATAAAGGGCAGGAAACCTTTGAAGATGTCTGTCAGCGAAATATGCGCCGGCGCAACAGACTTCAGATAGAAGGCTGCGGGACCGAACGGTGGTGACAGGAAGCTGACTTGCATGTTCATACAGAACAGCACGCCGAACCAGACAGACAGGTATTTGGGCTGCAACTCTCCGATCAGGCCGATTTCCTCGATCGGAAGGCGCTGCACGATGGGCAGGAATACAGGGATGATCAGCAACACGATGCCAACCCAATCCATGAACGCGCCCATGAACAGCAAGATCAGCATCATGATCAGCAAGATGCCCATAGTTGGCAGATCGGTGCCCAAAATCAGGTTCGCCACATAGGTGGGGCCCCCTGCGATTGTATAAGCACCCGCCAAGGCGGTGGCCCCGATGGTCACCCAGATGATGGTCCCCGTGGATTTCAAGGTCCGCATGAGGGCATCCCACAGCAGACCAAACGAGAACTCACCGCGTAGAATGGCCAGCACCAGAACAGCCAAAGCCCCCATGCCTGCGGCCTCGGTGATGCCGGTGATCCCCATATAGATTGAGCCCAAGACAACACCGATAATGATGATTGGGGGCACAAGGCCTTTGCCCATTTGCCAGCCGGTGATGGTGGTTTTGCGACCAAAGACAAAGAAGATCAACGCAAGTGCCACAGCAATCGTACCGAGGAACCATGGAAGGTAATCCATGGTGCCAAAGCGGATGGCATCGCCCGTTTGGGCCGCGTTTTGCCCGGTGAATTCAAAGAACAGAACCCGTCCTGCGAAGAAAGACCAGAAGCCAACGACCATCACGCATAAGAATGCCGCGAAGAGCTGGAATTTTTCCATGCCCTTGGGTTGCGCTTCGAACTCTGCCAGTTCGGCTTCCAATTCGGCGCGACGTTCTGCGTTATCCCCGACCGCTTCCAGGTCAGCGGCAATGCGTTCGTTTGGCAATGGCGCGTGGGTAGGGTTCAGGGTCGTACGGATGATGATGTAGATAATGATGAACGATGCCAGCATGAAACCGGGCAGAAACGCACCGGTAAACAGGGCTTTGATCGAGGTTTCAGTAATCAGGCCATAGATGATCAGAACAATCGACGGTGGGATCATGGTGCCCAAAGAGCCGGACGCACAGATGGTCCCGATGGCAAGGTTCTGATTATAGCCCAGCCGCAGCATCTGGGGCAGCGCGATCAGGCCCAAAAGAACCACTTCGCCGCCAATGATGCCCGACATCGCGGCCATGATCACCGCCATGATAGAGGTCACAATGGCGATCCCGCCGCGCGTGCGGTTCAGCCAGACGTTCAGGCTGTCATACATGGACTTCGCAACGCCGGACCGTTCCAGTAGGGCAGCCATAAAGATGAACAGCGGGATCGATATAAGAACATAACTGGTCATCACATCGCCGTAGATCCTTTGTGACAGGATGTTCAGCGGACCTGCACCGGGACGTCCGGTCAGAAAACCTTCTCCCCACAGGGACAGATCAAAGATCAAAGCAGGTTCGAATTTCATGAAGAGGACAACAACGGCCATAAAGGCAGAGGCAAATCCAAGGGGCATACCAATGGCCAGCAGGGTGATCAAACCCAGCATGAGGACCAGTGAAATTGTTCCGACGTCCATTATTTTGTGTCCTCTGCGCCAACAGCTGCACGCAGCTTGGCAATTTCGTCTTCATCCGGTTCATCTGTGTGGATCTCGGGTTCGGCATTCCAATCCGAGATCAGATTGACCACGGCCTGTACCGCCACCAGCGAGATTACGATTAAAACCGCAGGTTTGATGGTCGCAGGAATCGGTGGGTCAAAGGCTGTGCCAAAGGTTTCCCAGCGATAGAATTTGTCGAAGGCTTCGCCATAGCCGCCATAGACCAAGAAAAATGCAAAGACGACGATCAGAAACGTGGATATGCAGTCAAAGACCCGCTGAAGCCAACGGGGGCACATATCATAGAGCAAGAAGATCCGGATATGGCTGCGCTGTTGCATGGCATACAGACCGGCACACAGAAAGATAAAACCGGCAATCCAGAGGCTGAGTTCATTGGCCCACAAGGTCGCAGCATTCAGTACATAGCGCACGAACACCTCGTACAGCATCACGCTGCACAAACACAGTACCAGCATCATGGTGACCCGGCCAATGAAGACCGACAAACGATCTGCTGCGCGCCAGCTTTCGAATTCCATAGGGGCGCGTTTGACGGTGCGCACGCCAAGAAAGGCGAAAATGGGAATCCCGATCAATGCGATCCAGTCGATGATGTCCGCAAATCCACCAAACAAACCGCCCATGCCGGGGGTCACATCGTTTTTGCGATAGCGATCTGACAATTGGTCATAGACGGATTGGTCTGTGGGCGGGTTCCAATCCAATGTGAAAGCGGGAATGTGCCAGACAACCCATCCTCCGCAAATGATAAAGGCCAGCGGCACAAGCCACTCTACCAAACTGCCGGACGGTTCGTGCGGCGTGCTATCAGACATAGAATTCCCCTCCCAACCCACTGGGTTTTTGAAACACAATCCGGGAATGCGGCGGGATGAAACCCGGGCGCGAATTGCCTATCAAAAGCTCTGCGGATGAAAAACGGGGTCCTGCGACATGCGAAGGACCCCGTCAAAAGTCGTTCTGATTACTCGGACACGAGGCCCAGTTGCTTCAGGTAAGACAGGTGCGCATCTACCAGAGCTTTTGCTTCTGGCGTGTCTGCGAATTCAGGCCATGTGGCTTGTGCCGCGTTGCGGAATTCCTGCAGATCTTCAGCTGCCCACTGGGACAGTGTCACACCATCGGCCCGCAGCTGTGCGGCCGCTTCGGCGTTCTTCTTTTCGAACGTCAAAGCTGTACGCAAAGCCAGTGCTTCCATGCCAACTTTCATGATCTTCTGGTGGTGTGCTGGCATCGCGTCGAAGACAGCTTTGTTACACGCCAGGTGATCAGAAGGCATAGAGTGGAAGCCGGGGAAGTTTGCATACTTCACGATGTCATACAGACCGAGTCCGACGTTGTTTGCCAGACCAGATGCGTCCGCACCGTCGATGATGCCTGTTTCCAAAGCCGTAAAGATTTCGGTGAAATCCATCACGATCGGCTTGGCGCCCAGTTTCTCAAAGATCTTGGTTTCCATGCCTGGGGGGGAGCGGAATTTCCAGTCTTTGAAGTCAGCCACTTTTTCGATTGGCTTGGATGATGCGAATGACTCTTGACCGTAAACCCACCAGCCAATCAGCTCCATGCCATACTTATTGTACAAAGGTGCCGCCGCTTCACGACCACCACCGAAATACAACCAGCTGAGCTGTTGGTAAGGCGTGTCATAGCCGCCCATGATGTCGCCAACGAATTGGAACGCAGAGTTTTTACCAGTCTGGTAACCACCACCCGTCATGTCACAGTCCAGAATGCCTGTGGATGCCGCGTCAAATGTCTCAACAGACTTAACAACGGACGAAGAGTAGAACATCTCTACTTTGATTTCGCCATTGGACATCTCTTGAATGTCTTCGATGTATTGTGCGGCCAATTTGCCGGACACAGTTTCAGGCGCGTAGTGCGTCTGAATGCGAAGTGTGGTTTCCGCAGCATACGCTGTTGCGGCGGCACCGATTGCCATCGCGGATGCGGCGGCGAGAGTCGCCACCTTTTTCGAAAGTGTCATGTAAGTCCTCCCAGACGTTTGACAGTGTCAACTTTTTTCTGCCCGGCTTGCCCCGGGTTCTCATGTTGCTGCTGAGAGGTTAGGCGAAAAAAAGTCGATCCTTCAAGAAAAAAGTTGGAATTTTTGAAATTTCGATATTTTATAGGATTGACGATTTTTTAAGGGCCTGATTCCGGGCGTATACCGTATGACTCAAGACCACGATATCTTTGCGGACCTACAGCGCAGGCTTACAACGGGTGAGTTTGACTATGGCGCCAAGCTGCGCGCCGAAGTTCTGCGCAAGGATTATGGTTGCGCTGCGAGTACAATACGCGAAACGCTGTTGCGCCTGTCGGCGCTCGGCCTGGTTGAATTCCAGGAGCAACGCGGCTTTCGCATGCCGGATTACTCGTTAGAAAAGCAGAACGACATTACCGAAATGCGAATCATGCTGGAAAGCGAAGGGGCGTGTCGGTCGATTAAGTCCGGTGGCGTTGATTGGGAGGCACGCCTGACCGCGGCACATCACAAACTGAGCCATATCGAAAGCCGCATGGGTGTGATGGGCATGGTCGAAGATCTGCCGAAACTGTGGAGCGAAGCTGAGCTGGAATTCCACCAAACACTGATTTCTGCCAGTGGGTCACAGACGTTGGTGGAAATGCATCTGATGGTTTACAACCGCTATCGCCAGATCAAGATCGAAACGGACAAGGCGCTGACGGATCTTGCGGCCAATGTTCAGGAACATAAGAACATTCTGGATGCTGCGGTATCCGGCGACACAGAGTTGATGCGTCGCCGGATCTACGAACATTTTGAACGCCATCTCAGCGACACATCACGCCGTCCTGAAATGTCCCTTGTGGGCTAGGCGTTTGGCAAATCATCTGTGATATAAATTTGGATAATCTCGTCAAACTCTTGTTCCGCTTGGAACCCCAACGCGGCGGCCCGATCCGGCGTGAAATCACGTGGCCACGCGGCAACAATCTGCATGATGGTTTCATCGGGCTGCGGTTTGATCAGGTCCACGGCCTTTTGTCCGGCAACGCGGCGCAGGGCTTCGATCTGTTCTTCGATGGTGCAGGACAGCCCCGGCATGTTCAGGGCGCGGCGGCCTTCAAGGCGTTTGGTGTCGATGGTGGCCGCTTCGGTCAGGAACTTGGCCGCAGAGCGCGGCGAGGCATGCCAGTGGCGCACCGTGTCAGGAACCGGCAAAATCGCCTCCATCCCGTTCAAAGGCTCGCGGATGATGCCAGAAAAGAATCCAGAGGCCGCCAGGTTCGGTTTGCCGGGGCGCACACAGATCGTGGGCAGGCGGATCGAAATGCCGTCTATGAAACCTTTGCGTGCAAAGTCCGAAATCATCTGTTCGCAACAGGATTTTTGCGCTCCATAGGAGGTCTGCGGCGCAGACAAGAATTCGTCCGAGATCTTGTCGGGGTAGGGCGCACCAAAGACAGCGATGGAGGATGTGAACACAAAACGCGGCACATACCTGCCGCCCGACGCGTCGTGTTCGCCACGCAGCGCTTCCAGAAGCGTCCAGGTGGGCAGCATGTTGGTGTACCAGCCTTTGGCAAAATCCGCTTCGGCTTCACCCGAGACAATCGAAGCCAAGTGAAAGATGACGTCATAGCGATCTTTGGCAAGTTGCATCATGGCGGCACCATCTGTGACGGTCCCGGTGATCTTTGTCGCAACAGGGGCCCCGTTTGGGGGGAATCCCATGTCAAACAAGGTGATGGCGCAGGTGTCATGCCCGTCCAGCCCATGAGCGGCAATACGCTGGGCGAGCTTTTGGCCAACCATTCCGCCCCCACCAATGATCAAAACACGTGTCATAATTTGCCCCTTTGTACTGACAATGGGCAGGATATGAGACTGAACGCTCTGGTCAACGGCTGTTCTTGCGCGCAAAAGAAACGCCAACACAGAGTTCAAAGGGGGGTGTCGCCATGACAGTGGGTCGGCTAGCAGGAAAACGTGCGTTGGTCACAGCCGCAGGGCAGGGGATTGGTCGGGCGTCAGCCTTGGCGATGGCGGCTGAGGGCGCGCAAGTTTTCGCAACAGATATTAATCAAGACGCGTTGGATGATTTGGTATCTGCGTCAGAGGGCAAAATCGACGCCTTTCGCATGGATGTATGTAACACAGCGTCGGTGAAGGCCGGGGTGGCACGTGCCAATCCGGATGTTCTGTTCAATTGCGCAGGCTATGTACATCACGGCACAATCCTGGATGGATCTGACGATGACTGGGACTTTGCTTTTGATTTGAATGTGCAATCCATGTGGCGCACCATTCGCGCAGCGCTGCCGGGCATGTTAGACCGCGGTACGGGATCGATTATAAACATGTCGTCTGCCGTATCGTCGATCATCGGGGCACCAAACCGGTTTATCTATGGCACAACCAAAGCCGCGGTGATCGGTTTGACCAAGTCTGTGGCGCTTGATTACATCGCAACCGGAGTCCGGTGTAATTGCATTTGCCCCGGCACTGTGGAATCGCCATCCTGGCATGATCGGGTGAAAGCCTTGGGGGAAGAGATGGGATCCTATGAGGCAGCGCTTGAAGCGTTTGTATCGCGCCAACCCATGGGGCGGGTTGCCAAAGCCGAGGAGATTGCGTCCCTTGTAGTCTATTTAGCGGGTGATGAATCGGGCTTTACCACCGGTCAGCCCCATGTGATTGACGGTGGATGGTCTGGCTAAGGGCGGAAGCCTTCGGCGAGGATATTTTTAGCAAAAAGAAGAGGGTGGCATGTCCGACAAACCCAAGTTGCGGTCTCAGAAATGGTTCAACAATCCAGACAATATGGAGATGACGGCTCTCTATCTTGAGCGGTATTTGAATTATGGGCTAACGCGTGAAGAATTGCAGTCTGGCAAACCGATCATCGGGATTGCGCAGACTGGGAGTGATCTTAGTCCCTGTAATCGCCACCATATTGAACTGACCAAGCGGGTTCGGGACGGGATTATCGCAGCGGGCGGGACCTGTCTTGAGATCCCGGTGCATCCAATCCAGGAAACAGGCAAACGGCCAACGGCGATGTTGGATCGTAATCTGGCTTATCTGTCGTTGGTGGAAAGCTTGTTTGGCTATCCGTTGGATGGGGTGGTGCTGAATATCGGTTGTGACAAGACCACACCCGCGTTGCTGATGGCGGCTGCCACAGTGAATATCCCGTCGATCGCATTGTCGGTTGGCCCGATGTTGAACGGCTGGTGGAAAGGGGAACGCGCGGGATCCGGCACGGTTGTTTGGAAAGCGCGAGAGTTGGTCGCCGAGGGTGAGATTACCGAGGAAGAGTTCATCGAGATCGCAGCGGCCTCTGCTCCTTCTGTTGGCTATTGCAACACAATGGGTACAGCCACGACAATGAATTCCTTGGCGGAAGCGCTGGGCATGCAACTGCCGGGATCTGCGGCCATTCCGGCGCCCTATCGCGAACGTGGCCAGATGTCCTATGAAACGGGTCGGCGGATTGTTGAAATGGTGAGCGAGGATTTGCGCCCGTCCGACATTATGACCCGAGAAGCCTTTGAAAATGCGATTGTCATCAATTCGGCGATTGGTGGGTCAACCAATGCGCCCATCCATTTGAACGGGATTGCACGGCATCTTGGCGTGCCTTTGGACAATGATGATTGGCAGCGCATTGGGCACAAGGTGCCCTTGATTGTGAATATGCAGCCTGCTGGGACGTATCTGGGGGAAGATTACCAACAAGCGGGCGGTGTTCCGGCAGTTGTGGGCGAGCTGATCGCGGAAGGTTTGCTGCCGCATCCCGATCAAATCACGGCAAACGGCAAAAGCATGGGTGATAACTGCGGCGCGGCCCGCAGTTTGAATGCAGATGTGATACACCCTGTGTCAGATCCGCTGGTTGCAGAGGCGGGTTTCATCAATCTGTCAGGCAACCTTTTTGATAGCGCGATTATGAAAACAAGTGTGATCAGTGAGGAATTCCGTGTGCGGTATTTGTCTGATCCAGATGATCCAGAGGCGTTTGAAGGACGCGCTGTGGTGTTTGATGGGCCAGAGGACTTTCACCATCGGATTGATGATCCAGCTGAAAACATTGATGAACAGTGTATGTTGTTCATGCGCGGCGCTGGGCCCGTTGGGTATCCCGGAGGTGCAGAAGTTGTGAATATGAGGGCCCCATCCTATTTGCTGAAAAAGGGTATCACGGCGCTGCCATGCATTGGGGATGGTCGCCAATCTGGCACGTCAGGGTCCCCGTCCATTCTGAACGCGTCTCCCGAGGCGGCGACAGGTGGCGGTTTGGCGTTGTTGAAAACCGGGGACCGGGTCCGGATCGATCTGCTGAAATGCACAGCGGACATGCTGGTGCCCGTGGAGGAACTGGCCGAGAGGGCGCGCGCGCTGGAAGCGGCGGGCGGCTATGATCACCCGGCAAGCCAATCCCCATGGCAAGAGATTTTCCGCGAACGGGTTGGTCGTTTTGACGAAGGCATGACGCTGCGTGGATCGACTGACTATCAGGACATCGCGCGCAAAAGCATGCCCCGAGACAACCACTAACGGAACGTGAGCTGAAGCTCACCTTACATAAACGTCACTGTAGGGTGAGCTTTAGCTCACGCGGGTTTAAGGAGACAGACAGATGAAACTTGTTCGATTTGGTACACCAGGCGTGGAAAAGCCCGGTTTGATGGATGGTGATGTGTTGCGGGACCTCAGCGGCCATGTGTCTGACATCACTGGTGCTGTTTTGAGTGACGCCGACTTGGATCGGCTTCGGGCGATTGATCCTGCCAGTCTGCCCGTCGTAGATGGGGATCCGCGCATTGGTCCTTGTGTGGGCAATATCGGCAAATTCATGTGTATCGGTCTGAACTACACCGATCATGCCATCGAAATGGGCTTAGATTTCCCAGAACACCCGATCCTGTTCATGAAAGCCAATTCTGCCATCGTTGGCCCCAATGATGATGTGGTCATGCCACGTGGTTCTGTGACCTCGGATTGGGAAGTCGAGTTGGGCGTTGTGATTGGCAAGGCTGCGAAATATGTGTCTGAAGACGACGCGTTGGACTATGTCGCGGGGTATTGCATTTGCAACGATGTGTCCGAGCGGACCTTCCAGAATAAGCTGACGGGACAGTGGACCAAGGGCAAAAGCTGCGACACCTTTGGACCGACAGGCCCTTGGCTGGTGACACGGGATGAAATTGAAAATCCTCAAAATCTGTCCATGTCCTTGGATGTCAGCGGCCAGCGTATGCAAACGGGCAATACCAGCACAATGATTTTCAATGTGCGTCAAATCATCAGCCATCTGAGTCAGATGTTCACCTTGCACCCCGGTGACGTGATTTCGACGGGCACCCCTCCGGGTGTTGGTGGCGGTATGAAGCCTCCGGTATTCTTGAAGCCCGGCGATGTCATGGAACTGGAAATCGAAGGTCTGGGACGTCAGCGCCAGATGGTGAAACAAGATGCGTGATCCGCTTTTGGTGATTGGCGGCGTCACGGATCAGATGGCGCAAAAACTGGAACAAAGCTTTGCGCTTCACCATCGTGAAGAAATCGCGGACATAGATGTCTGGATACGGGATTTTGGCCCAGAGGTGCGCCAAATTTTGACCAATGGTCACTACGGGGTTCCCGCGGATTTGATGAACGCCCTGCCCAATCTGGCGATGGTGTCCTGTTACGGGGTTGGTTACGACAATATCGACACAGATGCCTGTATCGCCAAAGGGATTGTGGCCACACACACCCCCGATGTTTTGAACGCCGAAGTTGCAACCACAGCAATCATGTTGTTGATGGCGACGTATCGTGAACTTCTGCGGGATGAGGCATGGGCCCGTTCGGGGCGTTGGAAAACGCAAGGTAATGCGCCGCTGACCCGGTCATTGGACAATCAAACCATTGGCATTCTGGGCATGGGGCGTATCGGACAGGAAATCGCGCGCAAGCTTGCGCCTTGGTCGCCCACAATTCTGTATCACACACGCACTCAAAAGGATGTGCCCTATGAGTATGTGGCTGATCTGACAGACATGGCGCGTCGGTCTGATGCGTTGGTTGTCATCACGCCGGGCGGACCTGCCACGCATCACCTTGTGGATGCGCTTGTCTTGGATGCGTTGGG
>CALHST010000108.1 GCA_938038825.1 uncultured Paracoccaceae bacterium
ATGTGCTACTTATTCGCGTCCGCTCATCATCATCGGTTTGCTCGCCGGGGTCAGCTTGCCCGGCGTCGCAGCCGCGATGTCGCCATGGCTCCCTCATATGATCGCGGTCTTGCTTGTGATCAGCGCGTTTCGCATTGGTCACCGCGCGGCATTTGGTGCGTTTTCAGACCTTTGGTGGAGCCTTCCCGCCGTTCTCACCGTGCAACTTATATTGCCTTTGACCGTAATCCTGCTGGTATCCGCAATCGGCCTGTCAGATACGCCTCTTGCTTTGGCATTCGTTCTTGCTTGCGCGGCCCCAACGATTTCGGGCGGGGCCTCTTTGGCCATCATTTTGCGCCAAGATCCCGCGCGTATGATGCAATTGTTGGTGCTAGGGACAACTGTGTTCCCCATGACAATTCTGATTGTCCTAAGCCTGTTTCCAAGCCAGTTCGATACCGCAACATTGTTGGCAGCAACCGCGCGCGCGCTTGTTGTGATCCTGGGATCTGCAATCGTGGGGTTTGCGCTGCGCCACTGGACATTACGAAGCCCCTCACAGCGTCAGATCCATGCGATGGACGGGGCGTCTGTGTTGGCCTTTGTCATCATTGTGGTCGCACTGATGGCAGCTCTCGGACCGATGTTGCGAACAGATCCCTTGACAGCGTTTGCATGGATACTTGCCGCGTTTGCGCTTGGATTTGGGCTCCAAATTTTGACGGTCCTGTGTTTGCGCAACAGCGCCTTGCGCGCGGTCTCCGGCCCGCTCGCATTGGCCGCCGGCAATCGGAACATAGCGCTATTTCTGGTGTCTCTTCCGCCCGAAACAATGGCCCCCATCATGATATTTGTCGCCACGTGGCAATTGCCGATGTACCTGACGCCCCTTCTCCTTCCCAAGCTTTACGCACTGGTGCCAACGCATGAGTGAGTTTCCAAAAATTGCGCCCATTGGCCTTACCGGCATCGTGGTTACGTTTGCCGGCGCCATGAGTGATCGCGCCAATATGGCTGCCATCGCGTTTCGTGCCACACTGGACGCAGAAGACTGGCCCGAAATTTCGGAAACCTCGTCAACCCTTGTGTCCACTTTCCTTGCGGTGGATTTGGTCGATACGCCTTTTGAAGATCTGCACGCGCGGCTCATCGCCCTTCTTGCGTCCAAAGACTGGTATAGCGCCGCCCTACCGTCTGGACGCAAACTCTGGACTCTGCCGACCTGCTTTGGAACTAAGCGCGCGCCGCAATTGGAAGAAGCTGCCCAAGCTGCGGGCCTAACGGCCAAACAAGCTTTGACATCTCTTGCAAACAGCCGCCCCCGCGTGATCACACTGGGATATGCTCCGGGGCAACCTTATCTTGGTCCCCTTGATCCAGAATGGAACATTCCCCGCCAATCCGAATTAACCCCGCAAGTTCCGGCTGGGGCCCTTGTCGTTGCAATCCAACAGTTTGTTTTGTTCACCGCCCCCATGCCCACGGGTTGGCGCCATGTTGGGCAAACCGCATTTCTGCCCTTTGATGCACATCGCGACACGCCCGTTCTATTGACCCCCGGCGATGAAATCCGATTTGCCCCGATTGAAGAAGCAGAACTAACAGCACTCGAAGCAACAGATTCCCTTGGCGGCGCCACTTGGGAGGCCTTGCCATGACCCATGCGTTGATCGTGCACAGCGCAGGCCCTGCGGTCAGTCTTCAGGATCTGGGCCGCACAGGCACCATTGCACAGGGTCTTACCCGCGGCGGCGCGATGGATCGGCTGGCCTTGCACGAAGGGGCCGCATTGTTGGAACGCCCCGTTACTGCGGCCATCGAAATGGTGGGCTTTGGCGGGGTTTTTGAAACAACTCAAGATACCCGCATCGCCCTAACGGGTGCGCCGATGCAGGCACATGTTGATGGGGCCTCTTTGACTTGGAACGCCAGTCATCTTTTACCCGTCGGCGCAAAGCTGACTATTGGCGGTGTGACCAAGGGCGCGATTGGCTATCTGCACATAGGAACCGGCTTTGATGTCCCTCTCGTTATGGGGTCGCAATCCGCACATCTCGCGGCCAAGCTTGGCACGATCCTCAGCGCTGGGGACAAGATCCCGCTTCGACCAGACCCTGGAATCCGCACCGGCTGGCACCTTCCCACCTCGGACCGCATGGATGGCGGTGCAATCCACATCACGCGATCCATCCAAACAGATATCTTTGGCGAAAACACACTTGAGCGTTTCTTACAAACCTCCTTCAGCCGTGATGCGCGGGCCAATCGTCAAGGCATTCGACTAACCCCCGATGGCGAAGGGTTTGCTGCTGCAGGTGGGCTTAGCGTTGTGTCGGAAATTATCGCGCCTGGCGACATTCAGATCACAGGCGATGGTGCCCCTTATGTGTTAATGTGCGAAAGCCAAACCACGGGCGGCTATCCCCGGATTGCGACAGTGATCCCATCTGATCTGCCACGTGTGGCCCAAGCGCCCCTGAATGCCCCAATCAACATAACCCTGCTGGATCGGGCAGATGCCATTGCATTGGAACAGCGCGCGCGCGCGCATATCAAAGCCCTGCCCAGCTTGTGCCAACCTCTTGTGCGCGACCCTGCCCAGATGCAAGATTTGTTAAGTCACACGTTGATCAGCGGCGTGATAAACGCCCACGCCAACCCGTTTGAAGGAGACCATCCATGACCCAAGTCGATCTGAATGCCGATATGGGCGAAAGCTTTGGCCTGTGGAAAATGGGCAATGATGCAGAGCTTCTGAAGATCATTACATCCGCCAACATTGCTTGCGGCGGCCACGCAGGTGACCCCGACGTCATGGAAAAAACCTTTTCACTCGCTGCCGCCAACGATGTGGGCCTTGGCGTGCATCCCGGTTTTGCCGACATTGCCGGGTTTGGCAGGTTCCGCATGCATCTGCCTATTGGAACGTTGCAAAACATGGTGCGGTATCAAGTGGCGGCACATGTCGGAATGGCGCGCGCATTTGGGCACGAACCCCGCCACCTAAAACTACACGGTGCATTGGCGAATATGTGTTCCGAAGATGAAGCCATGGCATCCGCCTGTTATGAGGCCGCGTTGTCCGTCGCCCCTGATTTGATCGTGATGGTCTTGGCCATGACCGCCCAACAAACGGCTGTGAAAAAACTGGGTTGCAACTGGGCGGGCGAGATTTTTGCAGACCGCGCCTATAATGACGATGCAACCTTGGTGGATCGCTCGAAACCCGGTGCGGTGATTCATGATGCTGACCGCGCCGGCCCCCGCATTGCCGAAATGGTTCGCGAACAAGCCATCATCACCGAAAGCGGCAAGAAAATCCCGGCGCAAATCGACACGATCTGCATGCACGGCGACACCCCAGAAGCCCTCCAAATCGCGCGCTCTGTCCGCACAGCATTGGAAGCGGACGGCGTGGTTATCAAAGCGTTCGAGGGGCATCGCTGATCGGGCGTTCTGTTCTTTTCTGAACGACAGATAACCACTTGGAACGTTACACCCGGCCCTCGCACCACTTTTCTTTTGGATATGCGGATGCGAGAAACGGAATATGTCGAAAAAGACCCTCAACAAAACCAATCTTGAAGCCTTGGGTGCGGATCGGCTTGCCGATTTGTTGCTTGAAGTCAGCAGCGGCAGCGCGGACATCAAACGCCGTTTACGATTGGAGCTTAGTCACAATCTTGGTCCTGCTGAGTTGGCTCATGACGTGCGCAAGCGTCTTGCAACATTGCGAAAATCGACAAGTTTCGTCGGGTGGCGCAAGCGCAAAGCGTTGATCAAAGATCTCACCACGCAGGTCACAATGATCGTCGATCGCATTGGGCCCGACGATCCCAGTGCCGCTTTTGACTTGCTGTGGCAATTCATCGAACTTGCACCCGCGATCTATATGCGTGTTGACGATAGCAAAGGGGATGTTGGTGCCGTTTTTCGAACGGCCATCACCGCCTTTGACAAGATCGCTCCGCGCGCTTTGTTGGATCCAAAAGCCTTGGCGGATCAGGTTTGGTCCGCGGTGTGCGATAATGGATATGGAGAATGGGATGGCATCATCACGCGCCTGTCCCCAACGTTGGGACACACAGGGCTTGCCCAGCTAAAGCGCCACGCACAACAGCATTTGGAATCCCCAGATGCGAAAGAACAAGACACACACGAAGCGATTGAATTTCTGCGTCAATTACGCGGCGGACCAACTTATGCAGCAGATAAAAAAGCGCGCTTCGTAAAAGCTGTATTGCAAGAAATCGCCGCTGCAACCGGCGATACCGAAGGCTATATCACCCAATTTTCGGAACAAGATCTGCAACGCCCAAAAATTGCAGCGGAAGTGGCGACTTTGCTGATGCAGCAAAACCGTGCAAGTGAT
>CALHST010000109.1 GCA_938038825.1 uncultured Paracoccaceae bacterium
CAAGCAAACCACAGATGTGGGTTTGGGCCAATCCACATGTATCGGCATTGGCGGCGACCCCATCAAGGGGACCGAGCATTTGGACGTGCTCGAATGGTTCTTGGGCGATGATGAAACGCAATCCATCATCATGATCGGTGAGATCGGTGGCTCTGCGGAAGAAGAGGCCGCGCAGTTCCTGATTGATGAGGCCAAGAAGGGTCGCAAGAAACCCGTTGCCGGCTTCATCGCTGGCCGCACGGCACCTCCGGGTCGCCGTATGGGCCACGCCGGCGCGATTGTTGCCGGTGGCAAAGGTGGTGCTGACGACAAAATCGAAGCCATGCGCGCCGCAGGCATCATCGTCGCCGACAGCCCCGCACAGCTTGGCGAAGCGATGCTGGAAGCGATTGGGTAAATGTCGCGTCTGGCTCAATTCTACGGACGGAACAACACCCGCGGCACAAGGAGGCGGGCATATCGCCCGCGTCCCCTGTTGACCGTGCGTACGACCATCCTTGGGAAATTCTCCGCAGGTTTGATAGCCATTGCATCCATGTTCGTCGTCACGACAACTGCCATTGCTCAAAACAGTCTACCGCCTGTGAGTGCCGCGAGGGGTGTTGCGTTATTCGACGCGATATGTGGAAAATCCCTTCCAAACTTTCGAAAAGCCGAACGCTCGGCAAAAGCAAACAGTGTTTCGGACAAAGCGCAGACCGGCACTATATACAGCACTAAAGAGAACTTTTCGTTTCGGATTTCGGAAGGCCCTGGAAACGGAAAAACCTGTTCTGTCGTATTCAAGTCCAAAAGCTCGGACTCTGAATTCAAGAGAGCGGCAAGCAATATCTTGACTGAGAAGAAAGTTGTTCAAACAAGCATTGGCAACGGCGGATTGTACAACGGCACAGCGCTAGTTTTGGTGAGCGATCCAATCCGTTCTGACGGCGAAACTTACTATTCGTTAAAAATGCTTTCGCAGAGGTAACTCCATGACCGACCAATCCCCCAACGACCAGTTTCATGCCTCTAGCTTTATGCAGGGGCACAATGCGGAATATCTGGAACAGATGTATGCGCGCTATGCCTCTGATCCGAATGCCGTCGACGAAAGTTGGCAGGCGTTTTTCAAAGCACTTGGCGATGATGACATGTCGGTCAAGGCCGAGGCTGCGGGACCAAGTTGGGCGCGCACTGATTGGCCGCCCATGCCCGGCGACGATGTCACTGCCGCGCTGACGGGCGAATGGCCGGCCGAGGCCAAAGGGGCTGGCGACAAGATCAAATCCAAAGCCACCGAAAAGGGTGTTGAAGTCAGCGATGACGCCATCAAACGCGCGGTTCTGGATTCCATCCGCGCGCTGATGATCATCCGTGCCTACCGCATCCGGGGTCACCTAGCCGCGGATCTGGATCCGTTGGGCATGCGCGCAGAAGAGCCGCACCCAGAGTTGGATCCAAAGTCCTATGGGTTCAGCGATGCGGATATGGATCGCCCGATCTTTATCGACAACGTGTTGGGGCTGCAAATCGCGTCGATGCGTCAGATTATCGACATCGTGAAGCGCACCTATTGTGGCACCTTTGCACTGCAATACATGCACATCTCTAACCCCGAAGAAGCGTCGTGGTTGAAAGAGCGCATCGAAGGGTTCGGCAAAGAAATTGCCTTTACCCGCGAAGGGCGCAAAGCGATCCTCAACAAGCTGGTTGAGGCGGAAGGCTTCGAAAAGTTCCTGCATGTCAAATACATGGGCACCAAACGGTTTGGTCTGGATGGCGGTGAAAGCCTGATCCCCGCGATGGAGCAGATCATCAAACGCGGTGGTCAGCTGGGCATGACAGAAATCGTTGTGGGCATGCCCCACCGGGGTCGTTTGTCGGTTCTGGCCAACGTGATGGGCAAACCCTATCGCGCGATTTTCAACGAATTTCAGGGCGGCAGCTTTAAACCCGAAGACGTCGATGGCTCGGGCGATGTGAAATACCACCTTGGTGCGTCCTCAGACCGCGAATTTGACGGCAACACCGTACACCTGTCGCTGACGGCGAACCCCTCTCACCTTGAGGCGGTGAACCCAGTTGTTCTGGGCAAGGTGCGTGCCAAGCAAGACCAATTGAACGACGATGATCGGGTACAGGTCTGCCCGATCTTGCTGCATGGCGATGCGGCCTTTGCTGGCCAAGGTGTTGTGGCGGAGTGTTTTGCGCTGTCGGGGCTGAAGGGCCACAAGGCAGGTGGAACGATCCATATCGTGGTGAACAACCAAATCGGTTTTACCACCGCGCCACATTTCTCGCGCTCTTCCCCTTATCCTACTGACAACGCGTTGGTGGTCGAAGCACCGATTTTCCACGTAAACGGAGACGACCCCGAGGCCGTTGTGCACGCCGCGCGCGTGGCCACAGAGTTCCGCCAAAAGTTCCACAAAGATGTGGTGCTCGACATCATTTGTTATCGCCGCTTTGGGCATAACGAAGGTGACGAACCGATGTTCACCAATCCGGTCATGTACAAAAAAATCAAAGGGCACAAAACGACCCTCAGTTTGTACACAGAACGTCTGGTCAAGGACGGGCTGATCCCCGAAGGCGAGATCGAGGATATGAAAGCCACGTTCCAAGCCTTTTTGAACGACGAATTTGACTCTGGCAAAGATTACAAACCCAACAAGGCCGACTGGCTGGATGGCAAGTGGTCCCATCTGGATCGCCGGGGCGAGGAATATCAGCGCGGGCAAACGGCGATCAAGGAAGAGACTTTGGTCGAAATCGGCAAATCCCTTGCTTCTGTTCCCGAAGGATACCCGATTCACAAAACCGTCGGTCGCTTGCTGGATACCCGTGCCAAGATGTTTGACACGCGCGAAGGGTTTGACTGGGCAACGGGCGAAGCGCTGGCCTTTGGTTCTTTGCTGACCGAAGGTTACCCCGTGCGCCTGGCCGGCCAAGACGCAACGCGCGGAACATTTTCGCAGCGTCATTCCGGCATTGTGAACCAAGACACCGAAGAGCGGTACTTCCCGCTGAACCACGTGCGTAGCGGGCAAGCGCAATACGAAGTCATTGACTCGGCCCTGTCGGAATATGCGGTGCTTGGTTTTGAATACGGTTATTCACTGGCGGAACCCAATGCATTGACCTTGTGGGAAGCGCAGTTTGGTGATTTTGCCAATGGCGCGCAGATCATGTTCGATCAGTTCATCTCGTCCGGGGAAAGCAAATGGCTGCGCATGTCGGGTCTTGTGGTGTTGTTACCGCACGGGTTCGAAGGCCAAGGGCCCGAGCATTCCTCGGCACGGCTGGAACGGTTTTTGCAGATGTGCGGACAAGACAACTGGATCGTTGCAAACTGCACCACGCCGGCGAATTATTTCCACATCCTGCGGCGTCAAATTCACCGCGATTTCCGCAAGCCGCTGATCCTGATGACGCCCAAATCCTTGCTGCGTCATAAACTGGCGGTCAGCAAAGCGGAAGAATTCACCACAGGCTCGTCTTTCCACCGCGTTCTTTGGGACGATGCACAACACGGCAATTCCGAAACGACATTGCAACCAGACGACAAAATCAAACGCGTCGTCATGTGTTCCGGCAAAGTGTACTATGACCTGCTAGAAGAACGGGACGCGCGCGGCATTGATGATGTCTACATCATGCGGTTTGAACAGTTCTATCCGTTCCCAGCCCAGTCCGCTGTGCATGAATTGGAACGGTTCAAAAAGGCCGAAATGGTTTGGTGTCAGGAAGAACCCAAGAACCAAGGCGCGTGGACCTTTATGGAACCCAATCTTGAATGGGTTCTGAACCGGATCAAAGCAAAACATACGCGGCCAATCTTTGTTGGTCGTGCCACATCGGCATCCCCTGCGACGGGTCTTGCCAGCCAACACAAAGCCCAACAAGCTGCGCTCGTTGACGACGCGCTGACCATCAAAGGATAAGACCCCATGACGACTGATGTTCGAGTGCCCACTCTGGGCGAATCCGTCACCGAAGCAACTGTGGCCACTTGGTTCAAGAAACCCGGTGACGCTGTCGCCGTGGACGAAATGCTGTGTGAGCTGGAAACTGACAAAGTGACGGTCGAGGTGCCCTCCCCTGTTGCAGGAACTTTGGGTGAGATTGTTGCGGCAGAAGGTGACACAGTTGGTGTTGATGCTTTGCTGGCCACCATCACCGAAGGTGCTGGTGCAGCTGCGGCCCCAACTGCGAAACCTGCTGCTGCAACAGAAGAACCAGCCGCTGCTGCGCCGACTGGCGGTTCACTGGACGTGATGGTCCCAACATTGGGCGAAAGCGTGACCGAAGCGACAGTGTCCACGTGGTTCAAAGCCGTAGGCGATAGCGTTGCCGCGGATGAAATGCTGTGCGAACTGGAAACCGACAAAGTGTCTGTCGAAGTCCCCGCCCCGGCTGCCGGGGTCTTGGCCGAGATCACGGCGCCTGAAGGCACAACTGTTGATGCCTCCGCAAAACTGGCGGTGATTTCCACATCTGGCGATGTACCGGCCCCTGCGCCTGCAGCAGCTGTATCTACACCAGCGGCCGCGACATCTGACGGCAAAGACGTAAAAGACGGGCCCGCCGCAGAAAAAGCCATGGCCGCCGCTGGCATCTCGCGCGATCAGGTTACGGGAACCGGACGGGATGGGCGCGCCACAAAAGACGATGTTGCAAAGGCTGTTGCTGCCGCTGCATCTGCTGCACCTGCTGCGGCGGCATCTGCGCCACGCGCACCTGTGGCCGCCGAAGACGAAAACCGGGAAGAGCGGGTCAAAATGACTCGTCTACGTCAAACCATTGCCCGCCGTCTGAAGGATGCGCAGAACACGGCTGCGATTCTGACCACCTTTAACGAAGTGGACATGACCGAAGTCATGGCACTGCGCAGCGAATACAAAGAGCTTTTCCTGAAAAAACACGGTGTGAAGCTGGGCTTTATGTCTTTCTTCACAAAGGCTTGCGTGCATGCACTGAATGAAGTTCCCGAAGTCAACGCAGAGATAGACGGCACCGACATCGTGTACAAAAACTTCGTTCACATGGGGATCGCGGCAGGCACACCGCAGGGTCTTGTGGTTCCTGTCATCCGCAACACGGACAAGATGAGCTTTGCCGAAATCGAAAAGGCCATTGCCGAAAAAGGTGCCCGCGCACGGGACGGCAAGCTGAGCATGGCAGAGATGCAGGGGGGCACGTTCACCATCTCGAACGGCGGTGTCTATGGCTCTCTTATGTCTTCGCCAATCCTGAACCCACCGCAATCCGGCATCCTGGGCATGCACAAAATCCAAGACCGCCCTATGGCGATCAACGGCCAAGTGGTGATCCGCCCTATGATGTACCTGGCCCTGTCCTATGACCACCGCATTGTGGACGGCAAAGGGGCGGTGACCTTCCTTGTGCGTGTCAAAGAAGCACTGGAAGATCCACGTCGTTTGCTGATGGATCTATAGGCAAGGATTGGCCCGGGCATGGAACGGCGCACTCTTTCTTTAGGTGACCCCGATTTGAATATTGGGGAACTGTATGATCACCCGCCTCTGGCACGACAGGGGCGGGCTGACGCTGTTGAGCGTTTCTGGGCAGAATATCAGGACAAGTTTACCAACAAGGCCGCGATGGTTCGGTTCCTCGACTCGCTATCCCTACCCTCGACCGGTGCTTGGGCCTATGCGCGTATTCCCAAAACCGGTACGCACAGCGTTCTTGACGCGTTACACCAGCTCGAATTTGGGTACCCACTGACCACAAAGGTGACCCTGCCCAACAACATCAGTTCGAATATGGCGCCTCATATGTTGGACGAGGCCGGGGTTTTCATGTCGCCCCTTCAGTCTCATCATACGTCAGAGACGTTGCGCGCAGCGATGCGTTTTACCGTCATCCGGGAACCTGTTGCACGTGCAATGTCCAGTTTCCGCTATTTGTGCAAATCCCATGAACTGGCATCGCGCCAATTGGCCCCCGTGCGGTTGCGGTTGACTGCAATGACCGGATTCAACTGGGACACGCACGTAAACACCCCAATTGGCCTGGAAAAGATGGTGATTTTTGTGGCTGAAAGCCTTGCCAATCCGGGTTTCAAGTTGGACCGGCATATCGCACCCCAAAGCACATCATTGCCGCGCGATTTTTTCCAACCCTACATGACAGGCCGCACAGAAGAGCTCCCCCGTTTCCTGGACAATTTGGCAGATGAGTTTGGAATTGCCTCCACACATAGAAGCCGATTTGCGATGCGAAATGCGGCGACGGGTCCGGACACGTTTGCAGTCACAAGACGCCTGCGCCAAACGATCGAAGATGCCTATGCGGAAGATGTCGCGTGGTATGGCAGCCTATGAATACCGAACCAACCGTATTGGCCGTGACCGGGTTTCTTATTGCGGCCCCGTTTATTGCCTTAATGATGCCTGCAAGACAGCGAGTCGCGGATAAAAACCAACGACCACTAAGGTCTTGGGAGCAAAACACCCTAACCACACATTGCACGCCTCTTTTGCCCGCGCCTGCCCATACAGGGTGCCACACGTGCGGCCATCCCCAGAATTTCAAAGGAGAACTCCCCAATGGCTTCCTATGATGTAATTGTTATTGGCTCCGGTCCCGGGGGCTATGTTTGCGCCATTCGTTGTGCGCAGCTTGGACTAAAAACGGCCTGTGTTGAAGGGCGCGACACATTGGGCGGCACGTGTTTGAACGTCGGCTGTATTCCGTCGAAGGCGCTGCTGCATGCCTCGCATATGTTGCACGAAGCAGAGCATAATTTTGCGACCATGGGACTTAAGGGGAAAAGCCCATCGGTCGACTGGAAGCAGATGCAGACCTATAAAGAAGACACCATTGGCCAAAACACCAAAGGGATCGAATTCTTGTTCAAAAAGAACAAGATTGACTGGCTTAAGGGATGGGGATCTATCCCTGCGGCGGGTCAGGTCAAAGTTGGCGACGACATTCATACGGCCAAAAACATCATTGTTGCCAGTGGTTCTGAACCCTCTTCGCTGCCCGGCATAACCATTGACGAAAAGGTCGTTGTAACATCGACTGGCGCGCTTGAATTGCCCAAAGTTCCCAAGCACCTGGCTGTTATCGGTGCGGGCGTGATTGGGTTGGAATTGGGTTCTGTCTATAAGCGGCTTGGGTCAGAAGTAACGGTCGTGGAATATTTGGATGCCGTGACGCCGGGAATGGACGCGGAAGTTCAAAAAACCTTCCAGAGAACGCTTAAGAAACAGGGCCTTAAGTTCATCATGGGTGCAGCGGTCCAATCTGTCGATGCCACAAAAACCAAAGCCAAAGTGCATTACAAACTGCGCAAGGATGACAGCGAAAACATATTGGACGCAGATGTCGTTCTAGTGGCAACGGGGCGTCGTCCCTTTACGGATGGGCTTGGTTTGGCAGACCTGGGTGTCGCGATGTCCGAACGCGGCCAAATCAAAGTCGATGCGCATTGGCAAACATCTGTGCCCGGTATTTATGCCATCGGGGACGTTATTGACGGCCCCATGCTGGCCCATAAAGCCGAAGACGAAGGTATGGCTGCAGCAGAGCAAGTTGCCGGCAAGCTGGGGCATGTGAACTATGGCGTGATACCCGGCGTGATCTACACGCATCCAGAAGTCGCGAATGTCGGCGTCACGGAAGAAGAGCTTAAGGAACAAGGGGTTCCCTATAAAGTCGGGAAGTTCAGCTTTATGGGCAATGGACGCGCCAAAGCGAATTTCGCTGGGGATGGTTTTGTGAAGATCCTCGCGCACAAAGAAACTGACCGGATTCTTGGGGCGCATATCATTGGCCCAGCGGCAGGGGATCTTATCCATGAAATCTGTGTTGCCATGGAATTTGGCGCGAGCGCCGAGGATCTTGCACTGACCTGTCACGCCCACCCGACCTACAGCGAAGCTGTGCGCGAGGCGGCACTTGCCTGCGGTGATGGTGCGATCCATTCATAGTGTTTTGGTCCAGTGGGAAAACAACCCGCTGGACGAATCCACCTGTCTGGAACAGGCAAACTATTCGGCCGGGTGGGTCTTTGCTGCCCGAATATCTTCGGGTTTTGGCGGTTTCGACATGTCAAACGCCCGATCGTAATTTCGGGGCAAACGCAACACACGCAGCGCATCGCGGAACGGGACCCAATACAAACGCGCGCAGGTATCAAGCTCGTCTGCGTTGCCCTCGCCAATGCCGAATTTCACGTCCTTGTTGGTTTCGGGCATGCTGTAGGTTTTGAATATCACGTCCCAAAACGGAAACATAAACGCGAAATTTTTGTCGATATGATCTGGGTGATAGCTGTGATGCACGTGGTGATGCGCCGGGGACGGGAATACCATTGACCATTTGCCGGGCCAGCGCAGCCAGATATGGCTGTGCCGCAGATTGTACCCGACGACATTGAACAACAGCATCAATATTGGGACACCCAACAAGGATGGAACCGACGGGACATAGTTGAACACCCGCACGAACAAACCGATGCACGCACCGACACCTGCGCCGATCACAGCATTATAGAGAATGTTATCAATGGGATGCTCCCGGAAATTAGAGACAGGGTGCATCACTTCTGCACTGTGATGGACTTTGTGAAATTGCCACAGCAACGGCGACTTGTGTTGTAACCAATGGCAAAAATACCCAAGCCCGTCCGCGACAATGGCCGAAAACATCATGTATCCCAATGTGATCGCGAAATCAGCGCCCCAAGACAAACGCGCCTCGCGTGACAGTGACACAACGTCAACATCCCCGGCAATCAAACGAAACACGAGGGCCGACATGCTGACACCCAACCCAAGAATAAGGAATTTCCCGGTCAAACTGTGGAAAATATAGTAGCGCAAATCCAACCACGCCGATGGATTGGACCAAACCTTTTTGGGGAATAGAAACTTCAGGAACGACTTCTCGTCAGAACTCAGCGTTGCGCGGGCACTGCGATAGACCAGATAGGCAGCAAGCAAAGACGTCAGCAAATATACAGCGTAAATTCGACTGTTTGGATCCAAAATCGCGAAAACGACTTTCTGTGCATGGACCGAAAATACATTGACCCATTCGATAAGACTGTCCATCCGGCTCGCCTGATTGTTCGTGTTTCAAGAACACTGGCATGCAATTTGGGCAACAGTGGGGAAGTCGCGGGTCGAGATTCTGGCCCGGTTCACATAACGCATGTGCGCACATGCGCTTTGGTGGATTTAGGGCGCTTTCTTATCACCACATGGTTTTGGCAGCTCTGGGCGCCCAAGCCGCATCATAGTCGGCGCCGCCTTCTTCGCCCTCAGTTTGTTCCGCCAAAAGATCGCCTGCTGTGGGGAGACCGTCAAGCGCAGCTGCCTTCCAAAGCTCAGATCGCATCAAAGCCCGTGCGCATTGCGAATAGACTTCGTTGACTGTCACCACGATAACGGATCTTGGAATTTTCTCTTTGAACACAAACCGTTCACGCACCGTTTCATCCAAGGTCACTTGGCCCTTTCCGTTCACACGAATGACATTGTTGTTTCCCGGCACGAAGAACATCAATGATATCCGCCCGTCCGACACAACGTTACGCAACGTGTCCATCCGATTGTTGCCACGCCAATCCGGCAGCAGCAGCGTGCGATCATCCATCTTTTGAACAACCGAACTGTCATCGCCGCGGGGTGAGCCGTCCGTGCCCTCGGGACCGACTGTCGAAATCACGCAAAAGCGCGAGGCCTCGATCCACTGCCAATATAGCGGCGTCAATTTGGAGGCGACTTTACGCAATGAAGCAGAGCCAGGTTTGCCGTACAGCGCTTCGAGTGTTTCGATATCTTTAACGAATTCCATGAAAACCAACCTCTGCCATCAAGGCGTTGGAACGCGTTTCGATGACATCTTCCAATTCAGACATGAAAACGCCGCGTTGTTTTCCCGGTGCCATGCGCGGAAGAAATTCCACAGTCGCAACACCGGGTTTGCGCAAAATGCCCGTTCGAGGCCAAAACACACCCACATTCGTGGCGACTGGGACACAAGGCTGCTGCAGCTGCTGATACAACACTGCGGTTCCAACTTTATAGGGCACATTCGCGCCTGGGGCGACACGGGTGCCTTGCGGGTAAATGACCAATTGTCCCGGTTGGGCGCGACCCGCGTTTACATCCGCCACCATTTTATCGATCGCTTTGCCTTTTTTGCCCCGATCTACCGGAATGCAGCCAAGACGTTTTGCATAAAGACCAATCACCGGCGTCCAAAGAAGCTCTTTCTTCATGATGAATTTCGCTGTTGGAACGGCTTCAAAGATCAGCATGATATCAAAGAAACTTTGATGTTTGGCTGCAATCACCACTTCATCGGTTGGGATGTCTCCGACAACATTGGCACGCAAACCGATCATCCATCGGGCCGTCCAGAAACACCAACGGCAATAGGTTTTGCACGCAGCGCGCGCACCGTTCGCAGACACAATTGCCCATGGGGCGAACACGATGCCCAAAATGACCATCATCAGATAGATTTGGACCATGTAAACCAAAGACCGTAGCCACTGCATTATGTCAGTCCTCCTAACGTTCGCGATGCTGAGATCCGCGTTGCAATATACGCAACAAGCGCTGCCAAAGGCGGCACGCACAAGGGCAGCAGCCATTGCCAGCCAGACAGACTAAGCCCTGTCAAAATGCCAGCGGAGGTGTCCGTTGATGGCAAAACCAAAACACACATCATTGCGATGAAGACGCCGCCGACGGCGCCAAGAGCTGCCCGAATTGTGAATCGGCGGACAAATGCGTCTGCGATATAGGCATCTGTGGCCCCAACCAAACGTAACACAGATATCACCTGCGCATTTGCCGACAGGGATGCATTTGCCGCAAGTGTGATGATCGCGGCTGTGGTCATACCGATCAGAAAGATCGAAAGCCATCCAAGCAACCGCAGTCGCGCCGCAGCGCGGGTTAACGGATCACGCCAGCGTCCATGGTCGTCCAAAACGGCACCGGGTGCTTCAGCCGCAAGGCGCAAACGCAGGCCGGTTGAATCAAATCCCCCGCGACTTTCTTGAAGCGCAATCAAGCGCGGAACAGGCAAAGCAGACACATCAAAGTTTTGGCCAAACCACGGCGCAAGAAGTGCGGCTTGTTCCGCTTCGGACAATGCACGCGCTGATGCGATGCCCGGCGTGCTGCCAAGAACCCGCAGGGCCGCTTGCACTTGCGCGTTTTCTTGTTCCTTCGGGGCAATGATGCGCACTGTGGCGCCACCTGCTAATTCCTGCCCCCAGCGTTGCGCAAGACCCCCAGCGGCAAGCGCCAATGTCAACGCAAAGACTGCAAGAAACGCCATGGCGCCTGCAGAAAACAGCGTCAGCGTGGCCGTGTGACCCGAAGGGGGAACAACCCGTCCGGCATGCCTGTCGGGGCGCAGGAAAGCCATGAACTTGTCAACGAAAGGCTTCATCACAGATCAGCTCCCGCCAACTGAACGCAGCGCTCAGCAATCCGCAACACGCGGGCTTGGACATGTTTTTTTGCCACGCGTATGAGCCCCAGATCATGGGTGGCGATCACAATGGTTTTCCCCATTTTGTTCAGTTCGATCAGCAAGGTCAGCAATCTTTGCGACATGTCCCAATCAACGTTGCCAGTGGGTTCATCTGCCAGCACCACGTCGGGCGACAAAATAACTGCGCGCGCTAACGCAGCCCGCTGACGCTCCCCTCCGGAGAGTTGTGGCGGCAAAGCATCCATACGATCTGTAAGGCTGACCCACGTCATCAATTCATCAAGATTGGCCTTCTCGGCCGTGACGTCATAACCCGAGACAGTCAGCGGCAACGAAATATTTTCGCCCAAGGGCAAGTGATCCAGAAACTGGCAATCTTGATGCACAACGCCAATTTTACGCCGCATGTGGGCCACAGCGTCCCGATTCATCGTTTGTACATCTTGATCAAAAACCGAAATATTTCCGGATGTTGGAACCAGAGCGCCATAGAGCAACTTTAGCAGCGTTGTTTTTCCGGCCCCAGATGGCCCCGTTAAAAAGTGAAAAGACCCAGGTGCAAGGCGCAACGACACATCGCTTAACAACGCATCCCCACCATAACTATACGCGACTTTATCCAGTTCTATCACAGGTTACCGCGCCTTTTGCATGGGTGTTAACATTTGAGTGCCGTTTTGCCTCAGGCATGGCGCGGTTTCAATGGCTCCTTGCAACAACAGATTGCAATTTGCCTTGTACTCATTACAAGTTATGACCATTGGGACAGAGCGCAGGACCTGCAAATGGGCCGCGTAGACGGGAGCGAGCAGATGCGGATCACTTGTCCGAATTGCGATGCACAATATGAAGTGCCGACGGATGTCATTCCGAGCGAAGGTCGGGATGTACAATGCTCGAGTTGTGGGCAGACATGGCTGCAACATCATCCAGACCATCAACCCGTTGGAATGGCGCCCGTTCCGGACCCAGATGTGTTACCCGAACCAGAGCCTGTCGTTGACATCCCAGGTCCGGACGAGACCTTTTTCGAAACGCCTGTCGCGCCGCCGCCTGAGGCCCCTGAACCAAGAAAGCGAAGCCTAGACCCGGAAGTCGCAGAGATTCTGCGTCAGGAAGCCGCCCGTGAGCGTGAAGCGCGCGCACAGGAAACAACACCTCTGGAAACCCAACCCGAGCTGGGCTTATCCGAGGGCGATGACCTTGTTGATGCGCGCGCGCAAGCAACGCAACGGCGCATGTCCGCTATGCGCGGGGAAGTGTCGCCCGCTGTGGATGAGGCACAATCAAATCTTGGCAATATCGGCGAAGCGGCCACGGCCGCCGCCGCCATGAATGCCCGCCGCGATCTTTTGCCCGATATTGAAGAGATAAATTCGACGCTGCGGTCTACGTCTGATCGGGATATTGCCGGGGACGATCCGCGCCCCGAAGCACCAATTATCAAGCGCAAACGGCGCGGATTTCG
>CALHST010000110.1 GCA_938038825.1 uncultured Paracoccaceae bacterium
TCATAATCAGCAAGAAGACGGCTTGCACCTTCTGACCACTGGCAGTACATAGCTCGAACTTGGCGCGGGATGGAGCAGCCCGGTAGCTCGTCAGGCTCATAACCTGAAGGTCGTAGGTTCAAATCCTACTCCCGCAACCAAGTTAACTTTCAAAGCGCCCTCAGGGGCGCTTTTGTTGTTTTTGGCACCTGAACATCAGTTCATTCCCGGATGATTTGAAGGCATCTGTCACACGGTTTCCCCTGCGAAACGTTCCAATGCACTGCGCCTTCTGTCCTTCTGCACAGGGGAGGACACATCTTGGGGCAGCAGGTGTGCATCCGCTCTAGTCTTCAATCAAGGTTTGAGACTATTTGAAGTATGGATCACGTCATCGTTGAAACAACCAGCACGGCCACCATCGCCATCACAGTGTTCGGCATAGTCTTTAGCCTTATGCAGACCGAATACTCTTATGTGCGCCGCAGTTTCGCGATGTTTCTGGGTGCGGTTGCTGTGAACAACATACCGGACGCATTTGTCCGCATGTTTGACGCGATGCCGGAACTCTATTCCCAGAAAGCAGAGATCATCCTTTGGCAGCCCAGTTCTTTGTGCCTAGCACCGCTGTTTTGGATTTACGTTACCGCGGTCACATCCACGACTCAAAAACGGCCCGCACACCTTTTTCGACACTTACTCTTGCCTGCTCTTGCCGCAGTCGTCGGCCTGATCATGGTTGTTTCTCAACAAGACGTCTGGTTGTCAGTTGCGTCTGATGACACCCTGCCAACAACTGCTTGGCCGCTCTTTCTAATCTCCGTCTTCGTGCTTTTACAGATCGCACTCTTTCCGCAGATGGCCGTGTACTTGTTCCTGATCGTGCAGCGGCTGTTGCGGTATCGGCTTTTGCTGCGCGACGTGTATGCCAGCACCGAAGAACACGAACTGCGCTGGATTTACGCGATAGCGGGTTTCGCGATTGTGTTCTGGTTCGCCCGGACATTCCTGCTGCTGTTTGCCTTTTTCCCGGAACAGTCTGGCACGTCATCGGGTATCCTCATCGTCACTGGCCTTACGGCCCTGGCTTTGATCGCGACCACGACGCTTTGGGGGATACGGCAGCGCCCGCCGTTAGTACCACCTGGCAAAGACCAAAACCCCAGCACCCCCGCGATTGACGATTCATCCACACAGCCAGACGACAAGTACAAAAAGTCAGCCCTCAGTGCAGAGGCCGCATCACGTATCGCCGGGAAACTTCGCGCTGCCATGGAGACAGACCGATTGTACCGCGATCCGAACTTGTCACTGTGGATTTTGGCGCGACACATTGGTGCATCGCCAAACTATATTTCCCAAACCCTGAATGAGGTGATCGGTGAAAGCTTTTTTGATTTCGTCAACAGATACCGCATCAAAGACGCCCAGATACAATTGACCACAACCGACCACACCGTCCTGAACATCACCTATGATGTGGGCTTCAACGCGCGGTCGTCTTTCTACAACGCTTTTAAGCGCGTCACGGGCCAAACCCCCACAAGTTATCGAAAAACAATGTCTTCCCCTGTTGGGATGGACGACACATTGCAGCAATCACGCAATATCTGATCACGTGCAAACTGATCAGGAGACATCCAAGACAATCTCCCCAACCGACCATTAAACGACAAAAAAAATGGACACCACGCGCCACGTGCCAAGCACGAACATTCGATGTGCAGCATCGGCATTTTCCCTGGTGGACGACGAAAAGAACGAGAAAGAAACTTCGATGAAAAAACTTCTATTTTTGGCTATTCTCGGCCTGAGTGCATGTGAAACACCTGCAGAGATTTCAGCACGCGAGCAAATAGACGCCGCTTGCGTGGCCGGAAATCTTCAAGCCTGCGCTGCTGTTCAGCAACGCGTTGCCGCAGACAATCAAAACCTCGCAATCACAGCTTTGGGTCTTTGAGAACATGGGTCGTTCCTGCGCACGTTTCCAATGGCATGCGCAGGAACGACCAAGGCCAGTCTGAAAGGCAGCATTCGAACAGTCTTTTGGTCCCGGCGACCCCAAATTCGTGCGGATCCACATAGCGTTGGATGTTCTTGGCGACACACCATCAGGCCACACGCGCCGACAATGCCCTTTCACGCAGATGTCCAACTTGCAGTTCCCCGAAACCACGCAACACTTCGGTTCGTGTGTCTGCCAGTTCAAACTCGTCAATCACTTCAGTCTCCATACTTGCACAGACCGCGATCTCCATCGGCTCAGCCAGCGCCTGCAATCTGGCAGCACAATTCACCGCCGGGCCAAATACGTCATAGATATAGCGTTGCACGCCCACGACGGACCCCACGACGGAACCTGTCGCGATCCCAATGCGCGCCTTCCATTGGTGCTGATGCGTCGCGTTGCGATGGTTGAGATAGCGGAGCATTTTCGACGCACAGCGCGCCGCAGATAAGGCATGATCAGATGCCGGTGTCGGCAGACCCGTCACCGCCATATAACAATCGCCAATTGTTTTGATCCGTTCACAGCCGTGCAATTCACTGATGCGATCGAAAGCCGTGAAAATATCGTTCAGTTCAGTGACTGTAACTGTCGGATCTGACGCGGCAGCCATATCGGTGAACCCGACGAAATCAAGCATCAGAACGCTGACAGGTTCAAAAAGCCTTGGGGTGACAGAGCCAAAAGTCATGTATTCCTCGTAAACCGATCGCGGCATCAAGTTCAGCAACAGCTTTTCAACTTGCGTCTTTTCGCGTTCCAGATCGCGTGTGCGCCGGTCCACCATTGTGGCATAGCTGTCGATCATCGCTTCGGTCTCGCGCAGACGCGATATGTTCTGCGCCTCTAGAACCAGCAACTCTTGCCCCTGATACTCAGCCCGGTGCGCGCGCAGCTCGATGACCAAAGTGCGCCGCTTGGCTTTTGTTGTCACTTCGACCACCTGCCCCGCATTCACACGTTCAAAATCTGCGGGAGTCAGGGTTTCAAAGCAAGCATCAAGCCAGCCGCCAACCTGCGCGCCATGGAACCAAGCACCAAAGGTCTCGTTAAAAGACACAATGGTGCGGGTATCCGCTTCGGCGAGGCAAATGCCAACGCCGATGGATTTCAGCAATCTATCACTAAAGTCTTGGGGGAACATGATCTGTCCTCACTTAACAATTAGGGAACGCCGCCGCTCGACAGCACACAGCGTGGTTTCAATGTCTTCGGGGGCAAAGCCCGCGTCCGTAAGCGTCTCACGTAGCAATTGGGTGACCTCGTCAAAGTGATCATGTGTCACGTCTAGATGGACATGCGCGCGCGCCAAACGGTCATCAAGGAACGTGGCTGGCCCACCCAGAACTGACGTAAAGAACTTGGTTTGGTGATCAATCAGCCGCGCCAGATCAACATCTTCAAAGAAGTGACCAATCACGTCACTGTCTAGGACACGGTCATAGAACGCCATGATGACGGCCCGCAAAGCACTAAGGCCACCGTATTTGTCAAAAAGCGGCATGGCATAGGAAGAAGCGTGTGAAAGTGACATGGGTGGATCTCCGTAAATGGGGGCCGGGCTGCATTTGGGCGCTGCCCGGCGGGGTATTTCAAGCGCGGTGCACAATGACTTCCGCATAGGTTGCCGGGACGATCATCGCCGTGTCATCCAATGACGCCTCTTTTGCCCGCGCGATCAGCTCAGCTTCCAAGGCGGGCGCGTCATCACCAACAGCCAGAAATGCTTTGTGCATTGGGCCGTAGACATTGCTCCAGTGCTCTATCCAGAACTGCGGTGATCGAAACCGGAAGGTGAACGTGCGGCGGGTCACCTTAATGTCGCGGGCGCTGTTGCCAAACAACTCTTCAAGCCGCGTTTCGGTGCCCCATTCCAGTGGTGCGCGCACGCCAGCCGGGGGCGGTACGAACTGACCAATGGTCTTGAACACTGTCCCGATGAAACCGTCGGGCGTCCAATTGGCCATGCCGATTTTGCCACCCGCGCGGCACACACGCGCCAATTCTTGGGCGGCGGCGTCCTGATTGGCGGTAAACATGGCGCCAAATGTGGACATGACCGCATCAAAGGAGTTCGCTTCAAATGGCAGGTCTTCGGCATCGGCTTCGCGAAAGGCGACAGTCAAACGCTCTGCCTCGGCACGGGCCATGCCGGCCCGCAGCAGGCTTGAAACATAGTCGGTTGAGACGACGTTGCAGAAACGGCGTGCGGCGGCCAGCGTGGCATTGCCATTTCCGGCCGCCACATCAAGCACCCGCATATCCGGGCGCAGATCCATGCTTTCTGCCAGCGTTTCGCCGACAATCTGAATGGTCGTTCCGACGCTGGAATAGTCACCGGACGACCATGTGGCGTGTTGCTTTGACTTTACAGCGGCCAGATCGGGCGCGGTAAGGGTTTGTGCTGCGATATTCATGTTGTCTCTCCATCAATCAGGGTGTGAATGTCCCTGTTATGGCACTGTCCTGATCGGCATGCTTGGAGCAGACCTGTAGAAACCTTGTAGAGTTCTGGAGAGGTCATAGTTTTTCGCCAAGTCGGGCAAAATCACAGATTATTTTGTGAATTCGCGATTCCCGCCTATGCTCACCTTCGGGAGATGGGCTGATGCAATACGCCTTTGCAGATTTTGTGTTGGATGCCGACCGGGCAGAGTTACGCCAGAATGGCGCCCCTGTGCGCATCGAACCTCAGGTGTTTGATCTGCTAAAGCTGTTGATCGCCTCTAACGGGCGCATGGTGCCACGGGACGAAATCTTTGAGGTGATCTGGGGCGACCGTATTGTTTCGGACGCGGCCTTATCCAGCCGCATCAAAGATGCGCGCAAAGCATTGGGGGATGATGGGTCAAGGCAGAAGTTCATCCGCACCATCCACAGGCGCGGATTATTGTTTACCGGTGATGTCGAACAAACAGATGTTCCCCTGCTCGTGGCGAACAATAAACAAGCGCCCGAACAGCAAATCACAGAAAACAGACGCGCCATGGTGGCCGTCCTTCCGTTCGAAGACCTCACATCAGTTGATGGACATTCCGCGCTGGCGCGGGGTCTCACGGATGAATTGACCTCTGTTCTGGCATATTGGCGGACCTTTCTGGTGGTGTCCGGGCAATCCGTCACGCGCTTACCCTCTGACTTTACGTCCGCAGCCGATATCGGGGCTTTCCTGAATGCCGATTATTTGCTGAGTGGGTCGATCAGACAAACAGGCAACAACGTTAAGCTCAACATCACCATGATGCAGACCGCGACCAATACCGACGTCTGGAGCGACCGGTTGATCTGCGATCTTTCAGAATTGCAGGATGTCGAGGAAGATCTGGCCTCTCGTCTGTCCACGATCCTTGCTGTCGAAATCCAGATGGCCGAAGCGCGCCGCATCATGCGCAAACCGGAAGAGACGTGGACGCCTTGGGACCGGGCGATGCGCACCATAAGTTATCTGCGCAGTGGTAAACGATCTGATTATCAAGCCGCCGAAGCCTTGGCGCTGGCGGCTTGTGCTGAATCACCAGACTGGGGCTTGCCGTTTACGTTGGTGGCCGTCGCCCGGTTCCAAATGGCGATGGCTGGGTTTTCTGCTGCTGACAGCAGCAAGGCCTTTGCGCCAACGTTAAATGCCGCCGAACAGGCCTTGGACATCGACCGAACCGACTGGATGGCGCACGCATTGACCGGCGTGGGCGAATTATGGACCCATCGCAACTTCGACAAAGCGCTGGCGCATGTCGAAAAGGCTGTCAGTCTCAATCCAAGCGCCGTCATGAACTATCATTTTGGCGGCTGTGTAACGGGATTTGCAGGCGATCCCGCAGGCGCGCGCCGTTTTCAGGAACATTTGTTCAGGATCGACCCAACATACCCCTACCGCGCAGTGATCGAGGCCGATTTGGGCCTGTGGCACTTCCTTGACAAGGAATTTGAAGAGGCGGCCTATCGCTTTGATCGCGCGGAAACATGGGATCCGAACTATGGCAGGTGCTGGCAACGCCGCGTCGCGCTTTTCGGCTATACCGGGCAGCGCGACAAGGCACAGGCCGCCGCACAAAAGCTCAAAGCGTTGGGATTACCTGTTGATATCGACACCATCACAAATTCCTATCCGTTCCGCTTGGACAAACACAAAAACATGTTCATGACAGGTTTGCGTCAAGCGGGCCTGAACCTGTAAACACCACTGTCGTTTTGCAAACCCTGGAACAAACGCCCGTTACGGCCTGCCCTAAGCCAATGGCGTTGCGCAAATCACAGTTGCTTTTGGAACAGCGCGCAGATGGCCCCCATCAACAGCAATCCCGCCGCAACGATCAGGCTGATGCCGATACTTCCATAAACGTCACCAATAAAGCCCGCCCCAAAAGGCCCCAACGTTTGGGCCACAGCAAAAACCACAGTGAACAACCCAATGGCACGCGCCCAACTTTCTGGTGGCAAGTTCTTGCGGGCGAAGTTTGTCACCGCACTTGGCGACATAAAAACGCAAAACCCGAAAATGGCAGCCGAGATCAACAAACCGACACCGCCGGAAATCACTATCGGCAAGGCGGATCCGACGGCGATTCCGGTCAGGATCAAGGCGAGCGGAAGCCCCGTAGAACTGCGCGCGAACACGGGCCGCCAAAGAAGCGGTGAAAAACAGATACAGATGCCCATCAGGACCCAAACAGCCGCAATGAATCCTGCCGTCGCATTCTGCTCGGTCATCCAGGCAGACAGGAACGTAAGATACACGATGTACCCAAGACCAAATCCGGCATAACCCGCCATCACGGGCAAAATCGCGCGAATTGGCAGTTTTGCAGGGGCAGACTGCGATGGCGGCGGCGCTCTCAACTGCCACGCAGCCCAAAGGCTGAGCGGCATGAAACATACGCTCATGGCGCTGATCAAAACCCACCCAAAGGTCCACGCAGACTCGCCATAGGCCTCCAGCATCAAAGGCAATGTCGCACCCGCCAAAACGATGGCCAACCCGCCCCCGGTGCCAAATAAGATCGCAATGGCCAACGCATTCCTGCGGGGATCATCAGGAAACAACCCCGCGGCCAAGGCGCCTGCCGTCGCAAAGGACATCGCACCAAAAAGCCCTGCCAGAATGCGCCAAATCGTTTGCCACCACAGGGCCGCATCAAAGCCCGTGGCAAGCAAGGCGACAGTGGTGGTGACCAAGCCGAATGCAAACAGACGTGACGGGGACACATAACGGATCAGCGACATCGTCAAAATGGCGCCAACGATATAACCAATCGCGTTGGCCGTGTTTAACCAGCCCGCTTGTGCATAATTCCAATCCAAGTCCGATTTCATGGCAGGCAGCAACAGCCCATAGGCAAATCTGGCAAATCCGTTGGTTACCGTCACGCCAAGGGCAAGCCCCGTGAGAACAAGCCAAGGCCGTGTCTGCGCGCCCCTCATCGCGCCGCGCAAATGCAGGGGATTGGGCGGGCGCGCCAAACATTTCGGGGACAACGACAGATCATCCCGACATTCAGCATAGGAACAGGAGGACGCGCAAGCGGCCTTTGCTAAACGTGCGCAAGCCGATGAAACAGGTCGGTTGTTGACCGCATCCACACAAAGATCGTTTTTGAAAAACCGCAAACGACACGGAACAATGTTGCACTTGCCATTTATTGCATATGCACTACGCTTTCTTGGCTACTCAAAGACATGTAAGGATCCCTTGCTTGCACGCACCGCTTTTGACGCCCGAAGACGTCGATGATTTCGTCATACTGCGCGCCCGCGCTTTCACCAGCGCGACGCGGCGCAAGTTAACGCGCGACGTGCTGCAAGCCGAAAACCTTCCCATTCTGGAATGGCAGTTGCTGTTTTCCATTGCGCGCTTTGGCAGCTGTCATGTTGCGTATATTACGCAGCGCACCTCTATTGATCCCGCCCATGGAAGTCGGGCAGCGGCCGCTTTGGAAAAGAAGGGGTTGATCACCCGATGCGAAGATCCAGAAAACAAGCGGCGTAAACGCATGTCGCTGACACCGGAAGGCGTTGAAACCTTTCAGCGGATCTGGCCAAAAGCCCGGCACATCACCACGACACTCACAAATCGGCTTGCCCCTCATGAGCTGCAAGAATTCAAGCGACTGCTGGATATTTTGAACGCGGTCACAGAACCCACCACCTAACCAAAAGGAACAACGAGACCGAAACAGAGGCGGCCGCGCATAAACCCAAACAGCACGGACAAGTGCGGGATATGTTTTGGCCAGATCCTCAAGACAAGAAGAACGGTTTTTCAATCAGGGAGGATATGATGAAACCAATGACTTTACTTGCGGCCACTGCCGCTGCGATCATGACCACGACGGCGGCTTTTGCCCAAACCAATCTAACAGCTGAAACCGCAAGCCCCGGTGGTGCGACGCATCTGTCGCTTGCGCATATGACCGAAGTTGCGGGCACCGCTGGCATTGCCAACATTCAGCTTGCCGAAGGTCAGACGCTGACAAACTCCGTCCAGAACGTTGCAGAAGGCAAAACCGACATTGCCGGCACCCCCTATATCCTGCCCTTCCTGATGAGCCGCGGCGTCGGCCCTTATGGATCCCTTGGTGCAGAAGCCGGTGCAGAGCTGGCGTCAAACTTGCGGGTGATCAACCCGTTCACTTTGGGCGTCTTTTTCCTGTTTGCCTACGACTCCAAAGGCATCCAAGGCTGGAATGACTTGGAAGGTCGCAAGATTTACAATGGCCCGCCCCGTGGTGGTGCATTGACCAATGGCCGCGCCATGATCCAGATCGTTGCAGGTCTAGAGGACGGGACCGGCTATGAAGGCATGCAAACAAACTGGGGCCAAGGTGCGACGCTGATCAGCAGTGGCGAGCCGGACGCCGTTGTTCTGCCAGAGCTGTTCCCAAGTCCGCGTCTGACGATCCCTGCCGCGGCGGGTAAAATGACAATCTGGTCGATGCCAAGTGACGCTTATGACAGCGAGCCGATGCAGAAATACATGCAGGCACCAGGCAGCGCGCCTTGGACCTCTGATGTGGCCAGCCTAAAGGCGATTATGGGCGATAACTTTACCTTCATCTCCGAGGACGACACGTTCCGTGCCTTTGCCACCATCGGCGGCAATGTGGTGAACAAGAGCATGGATGACGCATTGGTCACCGATCTGGTCACCGCCTATATCGCATCGCTGGACGACCTGATGGCCAAAGCGCCCTACGGCACCACCGTCAGCTACGACTTCCCAATGCAGGGTATGTGCGGTGGAAACCCGGTCAAATACCACCCAGCTGCTGCCAAAGTATGGCGTGATGCAGGGTTTGAATTGGATGATTGCGCAGTTGCGGAATAGTCTTTTGAATTCCTAAAACATTGAGCGTCGCCAAATTCGGCGGCGCTCGCCTTGTGACACCACATTTCTGGAAATCTCATGTCCGACACAACCGATCAGGCTGCATCAAACGCGCTTTTTCCAAACCGCACAGTCTACATTGTTTCGCTGATTTTTGTCGCTTTGGGTGTGATCAACAGTATGCCAGTCATCCCCGGTTGGGATCAGATGTGGCAAAGCCTGACGGGCATTGAAAACCTCAAGACCCGCAAATTCGCGACGGAATGGTTCTATCCGATCGTCTTCTTTGTCATGATGCTGATTGTCGCGCTCAAGAATTCGATGTGGCGCGAATGGCGTGGCACGTCACGCGTCTGGTTTGGCGCGTTCATGGACATCGCGCTGATTGTCGCCGCTGCTGCCATTTCCATCACCTATCTGATTGAAATCGACAGCGTTTGCCTGATTGATACGCTTAACGGGGATCGAGCGCGCATCATGGCGCAGACGCTACAGGCCGAGATCGAGTTTGCAGAACTGATGGGCATGCCTGTGCCCGATACGGTCGACGATCCCAAATGTATTTCGACCACGGGCGTCTGGCTGGTGGCGATCATGGGTCTCTCGATCCTGACGTTTCTGGCCTATAACATCAAAGTCTGGGGCCTGCCGCTGGTCATGGTTTCGATTGTTGTGGCGCTATATACCATTGGCACTGTGCTGGTTTGGTATTTCTACGGCCCCGACGGCATCAACAAATATTTCGTCACCAAGATGGGCGGCGAGCCGCGCACATTCTTGGACGGCATTCCAAACGTGCATGACGCCTTGGTCAATACCGCGTCGGGGATGTTGGGCAGGTTTATGAATGTGATCATGAACATGGTCTTTCCCTATATCATCCTGGGTGCCTTGTTCGGAAAATCCGCAGGCGGCAAAACCCTGATCAAGCTGGCTTTTCGCTGGACCCGTCGGATGCGCGGTGGGCCCGCCCATGCAGCGATTGTGAGTTCCGCAATGTTTGGCACCATAACGGGCGGGCCTGTGGTGAATGTCCTGTCCACCGGAGTGTTGACGATCCCGATGATGGTCAAACGCGGCTTTTCCAAAGTCTTTGCTGGCGGGATGGAAGCCGCCGCCTCGTCCGGTGGATCCATCATGCCCCCGGTCATGGGGGTTGCGGCCTTTATTCTGGCCGCCATGACAGCGGTGCCTTATCGCGATATCATTATTGCCGCGACTTTGCCCGCGATTGCCTATTTTGTCTGCCTGTTCATGAGCGCAAGTTTCCAGTCGCGCAAACAGGGAATCCATGCGGTTGGAGACCTGACCGAAGATATGCATATCAGCCGCGAAGACATCCTGCACCTGTGCCAAATCTTCCTTCCCATCTTGTTGATCCTGTTCCTGCTGCTGACCCCAAAGGACGAGGTCGGCTGCGGCCCCCTTGGTTGGCTTTTGGGGGCTGACGTGATGATCACCGATGGCCGTTGCATTCCCACAGCCCTGCCATGGGTTTTACAGTTGTTTCAGGACGCCGCAGGAGATGCAGGCGCAACCGGATGGTGGGCCGCCGCCTTTGTTCTGGTCCTGCTGTTTCTGGATAAAGAATTCCGCGCAAAACCGCGCAAGATCCTGGATGCACTTGCAGAGTCCGGGATCACCGTGTCCACCCTGTACCTGATGCTGCTGGCTGTGACTGTGATTGACGTGTGCCTGAACTTCACAGGCTTGTCGAAATTCGTGGCCATTGATGTGTTGCGGCTGTTGTTGTCGTTTAACCTGGGGGATGGCGGTTCGGTTCTGATCCAGTTCTTCGCCCTTGCCATCACCATGTTGCTGGCGGTGCTGTTGGGCATGGGCATGCCAGCGGTCCCGGCCTATTTGAACGTGGCGCTGTTGATGGGACCCCTTTTGATTGGTTTGGGCATCGCGAACTTCACAGCGCATATGTTCATCTTTTACTTCGCAATTGCGTCCGCCATCACGCCGCCCGTGGCCATGGCCGCCTTTGCCGCATCCACCATTACCAAGGCCGACCCAATGGCCACGGGTTTCAGCGCTGTGCGATCTGGTATCGTGATGTTCGCAATCCCCTTTGTCTTTGCCTTCTACCCGGAAATTCTGCTGATCGACCAAGCCTTGATTGACCCATCCAGCCCCACGGGCGCGCCCCTGCCAGGTTATGAAAATGGCGTGTCGGTCGGGGCGCTTTTGTGGCTGGTCGCGCGTCTGCTTATTGCGCTGTATCTGGTGGCCAGCGCGCTGGCCGCTCATGACGCGGCACCATTGTCCTATGCGTGGATCTTTATCCGATTGGCCACAGCCGTTGCCATCCTGATGCGCCCCGAAACTGTGCAATACGGTGCCCTCATCTTTACCGCTGCCATGCTCGCTTGGCATCACGTCGGCGCAAGACGCACACAACTGGCTTAACCACAGCAGGACTTCACATGACGCAGCGCCCCAATTTCCTGTTTATCATCACCGATCAGCAACGGGCAGATTGGCTTGGCTGTTACGGTCATCCCGTCCTGAAAACCCCACATATCGACAGCATCGCCGCGCGCGGCACCCGGTTTGCAAACTTTCACACGGCCTCTCCAGTGTGCATGCCAAACCGTGCCTCGCTGTTAACTGGACGATATCCAAGCCTGCATGGGCTGCGATTTAACGGCTGTGTTCTGCCCGAAAACGCCAATACCTTTGTCGATGTTCTGGCGGGTGTGGGCTATGACACTGCAGCGATTGGCAAAAGCCACCTGCAGCCCTTTACTGCGATGGCCCCAATGGGCAAATCCATTGCCGAGGTCACAGCACAGCCAGACGCGTGGAAGATCGACCGCGTCACTGACTATGAAGAAGAACCCGCAAACTATCAGGGGGATGGCCGTTATGCGATCAAATCGCCCTATTACGGCTATCAACATGTGGACATGGTGACGTCACACGGTGATCGCTGTGGCGGGCATTACGGCCAATGGTTCCGCGAAACCGCACCGGATTGGAAAGCCCTGCACGATCCCAAGAATGAGCTTGCGCATAATTATTCCTGCCCGCAAGCCTATCGCACGCCCATCCCCGAGGACCTGTATCCCACTGCCTATATCCGCGACCGCACCATCGACTATCTGACATCCCGCACGGCACAGGATGCGCCGTTCTTTGCGTTCATCAGCTTTCCCGACCCGCACCACCCGTTTAATCCGCCCGGCAAGTACTGGGATATGTACAGCCCCGATGATTTTGAGGTCTCGCTGCCCTACGACGCCCACAAGAACCCAACACCGCCCATGCAATGGTTGCACGACAATTGGACAGGCGAAGGCGCGCAGGCAACCCCGCAAACCGCAATGATGCTGGATGATCAGCAGCTTAAAGAAGCGATGGCCCTGACGGCCGGTATGATGGCATTCATTGATGACGCTGTGGGTGACATCCTGACCGCGCTGGAAGAAAGCGGACAGATGGACGATACCGTGATCTGCTATAATTCGGATCACGGCGACTATTTGGGTGATTACAACATGATGCTCAAGGGCGCGTTGCCGTTCCAAAGTATCACGCGGGTGCCGTTCATCTGGTCTGACCCCGACCACAGAAAGCCCGCGCAGTCTGATGCGCTATGCTCAACAGTCGATCTGGCGGCAACCATACTAGAGCGCGCGGGTCTTGATCCTTTCAACGGAAATCAGGGGCAAAGCTTTCTGCCCGCCACCAAAGCACAGGACGGGCCGCGCAGCGAAGTTCTGATCGAATATAACGATGGCGGAAAACGCCTTGGGTTCGAAAAACCGTCTCGCGTTCGCTCCCTGCTGACCCCTGACTGGCGGTTGACCATGTATCGAGATCAAGATTGGGGTGAGCTGTACGATTTGCAGAACGATCCCAAGGAAACGCATAACCTGTGGGACAGTGCGGATCATCAGGGCACGCGGGCACATTTGACTGACCGACTTGTGCATCATCTGATCGCGCAAATGGATGAAAGCCCACTCGCAGATCGCATCGCCTGATTTTAACGGATCATGCGTCCAACATTTCGACGATTTGGTCCTGCCCCGCATCGCGCGCGTAATCCAATATGCTCCGCCCCTCTGCATCCGCAACTTGCGGATCAGCGCCATGCTCAAGCAGCAGCCCAACGATGTCTGTCCTACCGTTCATCGCGGCGAACCAAAGCGGCGTTACCCAGTCTCGTTCATAGACCTCTTGAGGACCAGTACGCACGCTATGGAAGCGCGCATGCACAAGATCACCATCTTCCGACAGAGCCGCTTTGACCTGTTCAGTCTTTCCCATAGCCGAGGCTGCAAAGATATCCATAGGACAGTCCATCAAGATCTCGGCGGCCTCCTCCTGAAAATTGTGCATGGCATGAACAAACGAAGGGGTGTTGTAATCCGGGTCGCGTATCGTTGTATCCGCGCCCGCGTCAATGAGCGCCCGGATAACCTCAACGCGCCCTTTGAACCCTGCGACATGCAACGCGGTGCTTTTGCCACGCGGGCTGAGTTCGAACCCAAGTTGGATCATGGTCTGCACCGCCGCAACGTTCCCGTTCCCGGCAGCTTCACGCAGAAGCTCGTGATCTTTGTCAGGTTCTGCGCCCATGTGGTTGGGGGCAAGGGCTTGTGCGGTTTCAAAATCACCGCGCATACACGCCGCCTGAAACTCCTGCAGACCATGCAGCGGATCCACCCGCCCGCCTTTAGCCGCGATCAGGTCTGCAATCTCGGGCATACCGCGCATCAAAGCCACTTGATATGGTGTGTATCCGACCGTGTAGGTTGGGTAGTAATTGTTGTCGGGCGTGTTGATATCCACCCCATGATCAATCAGCAAACGCGCCCGGTCTGCAAACCCCCAGCGCAGCGCGATAATCAACTGAAAATGCATCGTGCGATGCTCTGCCGGGTCCCGATCTGGTTCTGTCAGAAACCAATCCGAAGGGTCTTCGTCCTTCAAACCGTATTCCAACATCAGCTCCAAATGTGTGTTGTCTGGGCTGAAACACCGATTATAGGCGCCCTGACTGTCGTTTGGATTGGCACCCGCCTCTAACAGCGCACGAGCAAAGGGAACCATATCCGGGTGCGGTGGTTGACGGACCAATCCACCTTCGCCATCACCAAACACACCGGTCAGAACTGCAAACCTATAGGTGCCATAAGACATAAAACAGGCATTGGGATCCGCGCCAGCCGCGATCAGACTCTGTCCAACAGGCAAGGTCGACACACCAGGAAGCCGCGCATACGCCGCGTACATCAAGGGCGTCCAATGGAATGGCCCGCCTTTTTCATCAATCATGTCCGGTTCCGCCGACATCAAATCCCGGACGGCATCCACATCCCCTGCCGCCGCCGCGGTATGCAAGCTATGGCGCGCAATTTCGGGATAAGCGGTCAACAACGCAGCGGCCTGTTCGAATTCGGCCGCACTTCTACCGTTGGGATCAGGGGCATAGTGAATGCAGGCAAGATCAAGAAACCGGTTTGCGCGCTGCTCTGTCGTTTCTTCGTCGCCAGCATCAGAGTCGATGTGCCGTTTGAGTTTGGTCCAACTGGAAAACCCATAATCCCGAGCAATCACAAGCTGCGCCTGCTGAAGCGAGATTTTCGACGGATCCCCAAAATAGGGACCAACGTGTTTCAATGCGTCTGGATCATGGGCCCGGACCGATTTCAACAACCGTTTGGCTTGTTTCTTGAGATGGTCAAGCGACCGGCGTGCGGGAAGGGGTGGCATAGTGGCCTCCTTTCTACTGTCCGGTATCCGCGCCCTCGGACCTGAAAGAAGGTCAGCGATGGAATGTCATGTCTGATTTCAGTTGGGCTTGGCCCTTCCCGCGGATCGGATGCGCCCTGACGCACCCAACACGGTTACTACAAATCACCCCGCAGTGCTAGTTGGTGCCATAACCGACCCACAAAACCGGTCGGCAAGCTGCACAACGCAAGCAAAACCGCTTCGCGTGTTTCAACCCGCGTGCATGGACATCGGCATGGGCTGGTCGTCCCTGCGATCTAGGGAATATTGCGCGATCTCAGTCAATTCGCTCATCTTAACGGGCTTGTGCAGAACCCAAGCGATGTTACGCACCATGTTAAACAACTGGCCGTCCGTGAACATACTGCTGCCCGTCACATAAATGACCGGCA
>CALHST010000111.1 GCA_938038825.1 uncultured Paracoccaceae bacterium
GCGCACATTAAAGCGCCCGGCGGCTGACGTGCCGACAAACACTGTGTGGCCTTCAAGCTTTTGCTGCAGCGCTGGGTCCAAGGCCCCGGATGCCAAGACGTCTTTGGCGGACACATACATGTCGTCTTCGCGTGGGCGGAACCGAACCCAAATGCCACCGTCTGCCCGCGTCGGAATGGTGATTTTGTCGCCCCCGACTTGTAGGGTGCGGATTGTGCCTGGTGATCCAGAGTCCCCTTTTAATGAAATCGACGCTCTGTCCAAACCAATCCGCAACGCCTCGACAGCCAGACTTGGGACTGCCCGCCCGTCGGAGCGCCAAGCCAATGGGACTGTGCGAACCACAGCGGCGCGCGACTCGGCATTCACGGCAAGACTGCCCACGCCAGCAGCAACACCTTCGAATGTCGGCAAAACAGAGGTTGTCGGGCCCAAAAGGGGCAAAGCATCCACGAGCCCGGTGCCAAATTCAGTGATCTCTACTGATTTGGCGGGCGCACTGTCACCGTCACCCGCGCGTTGGGCGACCCCGAGTATGACTGGCATGACCGTGAGAGAGTCGGCAAAATCCGTGTCAAAATTCATGGTGCGAAATTGTGCCCGGACCGTTTCCGGCAAGTGTACTGCACCAAAGGTGCCCCGTTCTACAAATGTGGATGGGGAATATTGATCTGGCTCTGACAGAATCAAATCCAACGCCACAACTTTGGCCCCATAGGCATCAAGCCGATACACCAGATCCGCCAAAATATCGCGGGGCCACGGCCACTGCCCGACGGCTTCCAACGACGCATCATCAATATCGACAATCCGCACGCCAACCGGTTCATAGGACCGGGGCGCGATCCGCTGTAGGCCATCAAAATAAGCCAGCCGCAAAGATTGAACCGGCACAGGATCCCAGAGCCGGACCGCCATCAACGCCAGCAAAACAAAAAACCCAAGGATCAAAGGCACACGGCCCATTATACTGGCCTTTCTTCAATTCAATCACGGCATCCCTACACTGCGTAGCGCGCCTGTGTTCACAAACAATAATCATACCAAGAACACGGTGGCGACACACGTGACGACTGCACGGAACAATATCCGCCCAAAAATTGCACATGTGCCGACAAATCATGGCGTTCATTCAATTGGAACGCAATCATCTCAACAACCACGCACCTGCTAATATCCGCAAGGCGTAGGTCTAATTGCCTAGGAAACGGGCCAAACCGCAAGTCAGGCAAACCCTACCTTTCGTGAAATTCCCGCGATGGAGGAAAAAGGCGCTGTCCGCCGCTCGCAAGACGCGAATTCTGCTTGCCAACCTGCGCGTGATCCCGAACACTAAGACCATAATCACAAAACCGGGAGACTTGAATGACACGTCGTTTGACGCTTTTAACGTCCGCTTTGGCGCTGGCTGTGGCTTTGCCCGCTGGGGCCGAAACATTGAATTGGGCCCGTGCCGGCGATGCATTGACATTGGATCCGCACGCCCAAAACGAAGGCCCCACATCAGCTTTGGCGCACCAAATCATGGAACCGCTGGTCATGCGCGACATGACAGGTGCCATGGTACCGGCCCTTGCCACAGAATGGGGGCCCTCTGAGGCGGATCCAAATGTTTGGGTCTTCCAATTACGCCAAGGCGTGACTTTCCACGATGGGGCCAGCTTTGATTCCGAGGATGTAAAATTCTCGCTTGAACGGGCCATGACGGAAGACAGCGACTATAAAGAGCTGTTGGCCTCGGTCGTCGAAGTCCGCGCGCCAGATGCGCATACGATCGAAATCGTCACCGATGGGCCAAACCCGATTATGCCCAACAACCTGACCAACATGTTCATGATGGACAAAAGCTGGGCCGAGGCGAACAATGCGGTCAAAGTGCAGGACTATGAGGGCGGTGAAGATACATTTGCTGCCAAAAACGCAAATGGCACTGGCCCCTACAAATTGGTGTCCCGCGAACCCGACGTGAAAACTGTCCTAACCGCCAATGATGCCTATTGGGGCAAAGATGAATTCCCCATGGAGGTCACAGACATTGTCTTCACCCCCATTCAGAACCCTGCGACGCGCGTGGCGGCTTTGCTGTCGGGCGAGGTGGACTTTATCCAAGATGTGCCCGTGCAGGATTTGGAACGCGTGGGCAGCTCTGACGGGTTGGACGTGCGCACGGCCCCACAAAACCGGGTGATCTTCTTTGGTCTGAACTCTGGGGATGCGGATCTGAAGAACGACAGCGTCGATGGTGCCAATCCATTGGCCGATGTGCGCGTGCGCAAAGCCATGTCCATGGCGATCAATCGTGATGCGATCCAACAAGTGGTAATGCGCGGCCAATCTGCGCCTGCTGGCATGATCTCACCACCGTTTGTGAACGGCTGGGACAAAACCATGGATGCCTCTTCCACCACCAATCTGGACAAAGCCAAGGACCTGATGGCCGAAGCGGGTTATGGCGATGGTTTCTCGATCCAGCTGGATTGCCCCAATGATCGTTACATCAACGACGAAGCGATCTGTCAGGCCTCTGTTGGGATGCTCAGCCAAATTGGCATCAAGGTAAACTTGGACGCCAAACCCAAAGCCCAGCACTTCCCGCTAATCTCGAACCTTGAAACCGATTTCTATATGTTGGGCTGGGGTGTTCCGACGTACGATTCAGAATACATCTTCAACTTCTTGGTTCATGGCCGTTCGGACAAATACGGCAGCTGGAATGGCACACGCTTTGACAGCCCAGAGCTGAACGAAAAGATCGTCAGCCTTGCGTCGGAAACCGATCTTCCAGCCCGCGACAAGAAAATCGCGGACATCTGGGGCGTGGTTCAGGACGAACAGCTGTATATCCCCATTCACCACCAAGTGCTGAACTGGGGCATGAAATCCAACCTCGATACTATCGTGGCACCGGATGACACAGCCAAGTTCAAATACTTCAAAGTGAAGTAAACACAGCAGCCCCCGGCGCGCGAAACCGTCGCGCCGGGGGCCTTGAACGTTCACCACCAAATACGCGTTCAGCGCGTTTCCAAAAAACGGGACGTGTTTCCGGCATGTACGACCCCAAAGGAAATACCCGCGAAAAAACGGCCAAAGACGTGCAATTTGTCGAAGCGCAGCCCCCTGACCACCTGCGCGCCATTGTGCATCGGTATCTTGAGTTAAAAACCGATCCGTCCCTGTCCAACGATTACCGCTTTCACGCGCTGCCCGATGCCTGCACATATGTGGTGATGGATCAGCAGAACCCGCGCATCGCGGGGGTGACCAAACTTAAAGCCTCGTCCGAAGAACTGAACCTTGGCACACAGTTTCACTATGTGAACATCCGGTTTTTGCCCGGCGTTTGGCAGAACGACCAAGCGCCTGTGTCTTATGGAATGGTTGACGCCCCCTATGATGGCCCTTTGCCACTGGCGGAGGTGAACCAAAAACTGGCTGGCTTGGAATTTTCCGAACAGCACCCCATCCTCACAACACTTGTGGAAACGCTGATGGATCGGGGTCTGCTGGTCGCCAACCCAATCACCGAACGTATTTTTCAAAATGTTGACGACATTATATCCGTTGCGGACATGGCCGAGGTTTCGAACATCTCTGCGCGCCAGTTACAACGCGTCCTCAAACGCACAACCGGGTTCGCGCCCCACGACTTCCTAAAGGTCCTGCGCCTTCAGCAAACCCTGAATGGCCAACCATCTTTGTCTTATGCGGATCAATCCCATTTCATCCACTCCTTTCGCAAGGCAACAGGATACACGCCGGGAAAATTCTCAAAAAAATTCGATGTCTGAAATCTACAATACGGGACCAGGTCAGCGCGGTAATCAAAGACATGAACACCACCAAAACAGGAGATGACCATGTCTATGATGAACGCAGTTGGATGGTTTGACATCTATGTAAATGACTTGGACCGCGCAGCAGACTTTTACGGAACTGTCTTGGGGCGCCCGATGGAACCCATGGGGGATCCAACTGGGGAAACTCAGATGATGAGCTTCCCGGGTGATATGGGGGCCTATGGCGCGGCAGGCGCGTTGACCAAAGCACCCCATGCGAAACCCGGAATTGGCGGAACTACCGTGTATTTTTCCGTCGAAGATTGCGCAGAACAAGAAGCCCGCGTTGCCGCAGCGGGAGGCATTGTGATCCGCCCCAAATTCTCGATTGGGGAATTCGGATGGGTTTGCTTGTGCCAAGATACCGAAGGGAATTTGTTCGGTCTGAATTCCATGAAATAGGGGCAATACCCTTCTTCAAAACAGACAAATAGTTTCCCGTATTTAATTGCGTTTGGCGTTCCGATTGGATGGAACGCCAAAGGGCAAAAATTTCAATCCTAAGCAGCCGTCTCGAAATCAAATACGGGTGATTCTCAAGGCGGCAACACCCTGTATTTGTTGATATTTCAAGCGTTGCAATTTCGTGGTAGAATCAACTTTTTGTTCAAAAATCACACGAAAAATTCACCAAAAAAAAATCGAAATACTCGTATCTCGGGAATCTCAGTTCTCTTTCCAATGGAAAGAATGCCACAATTATGCCATATTGCATGGACTGAACGACTATTTTTTTGAACACAATGTTAATGAGGAAACACAATGACTAGGACGCATATTTTTGCTGCCGTTGCGGGAACACTATTTGCCACAGGCGCAGCCGCCGTTCCGATATCAATCTCTTTTGAAACTGACACACCCGGTTTCATCGATTTTGACACAGGCAATACCGGCGGTGGGGCGTTAAGCCCGACGTCGCCGCTTCCAGCAGGATTGCCTGGGTTTACGATTGACGCAGACACCTTTGATGTGGCTGGCAACCCACCGGGCCCCGGCTTCAACATTGACGTAAATGGCGAAATCAACATCTCGTTGCTGCAAGGCGTTGAAGGTTTAGGCATCAACAACAACAATCCCGACACGAACAACGACATTGATGGCTTTGGATCGAACGATATTTTGATTTTTTCCTTCGATCAGGAAGTGACTCTGACGCAGATCCTGTTTGAGAACTTCGCTCCGGGTGACGGGTTTGTCTTTGCGCAACCGGGCGTATCTCCTAACGCAGATCGGTTCTCGATCAACCCTTTGGGATTTCCTGACACGGACGGGGATGAAGGGGTCTTTGATCTCAACTTCACAGGTTCGGTGTTCGGCATCGGCGCAATTTTCGGCGGGGATGACTTTTTGCTGTCTGGTCTGACTTTTGATGTTGCTCCGGTTCCGCTTCCTGCTGCGGGTTGGATGCTGCTGGCTGGGGTTGGTGGCTTGGCTGCGATGCGTCGCAAGCGTCGCACTTAATCCGCGACACCAAACGTTTTAATCAGGCGGCTCTGCCAAGGGTCGCCTTTTTTTTGCACCTCAAGACGGCGTCCTGATGCAGTCAGACCGTTTGCCTTGTGCAGGTCATCTTAATAATCTGCCCCATTCCCATTGATGCCCGAATAACTTGTGCTAGCCTGACTGTCATACCATCCGTGTGCGTCCGCACTCTGTTTCAGGGAGACATCATTCATGTTCAAGTCATTCACTCTAGGCCTCATGGCCTCTGCGCTGGCATTGCCAGTTGCGGCTGCTGAATTCAAATTCGCCGTCACAACCGATCCGCAAACCATGGATCCACATGCCGTGAACTCGGCCCCTGTGCTTGGCTTTCTGAACAACGTTTACGAAGGCTTGGTGCGGCGCGGCAAAGATATGGCGATTGAGCCGTCGCTTGCCACCGCGTGGGAACCCATCGGTGACGGCGAAGGCTGGCGGTTCACATTGCGCCAAGGTGTCACGTTCCATGACGGTGCGGCGTTCAATGCCGACGACGTTGTGTTTTCTTATGAACGGGCCAGCTCCGAAGCCGCCGACGTGCGCAGTTGGTTTGCCCCTGTCTCAAGCGTCAAAAAGGTCGATGACTACACGGTCGAGATTTATACCTCTGCCCCCAACCCGATCTTTCCTGACAGCATTGCCAATTGGATGATGATGGACAGCGGCTGGGCCCAAACCAACGACACTGCCCTGCCCGACAAAGAAAACGGCAACTACGCCACATTGAATGCCAATGGCACGGGCGCGTTCAAAGTCACCGCGCGTGAACCCGGCCTGCGCACGGTTCTTGAACCCCATGGCGGCTGGTGGGACACGGTTGAACACAACATCACCAAAGCAGAACTGACGCCGATCCAGAACCCGGCGACGGCCGTGGCGGCGTTATTGTCGGGCGATGTGGATTTCATCAACCCAGTTCCGATCCAGGACGCCGCGCGCTTGCAAGGCAATTCAGATGTCAAAGTGATCCAAGGGATCGAAGCGCGCGTCATTATGCTGGGCTTCCCTCATGAAGCCGAGGCACTGAAGTATTCTGCTGAAACCAACGACAAGAACCCTTTTGCAGATGTGAAAGTCCGCCAAGCCGTGGCCCATGCGGTCAATGTTCCGGCCATCTTGCAAACCATCATGCGCGGCAGCGCGGCAGAAGTCAGCCAATTGGTTTCACCTGCCATGCGCGGCTATTCTGCAGCTTTGGCAAACCGCCCGACTTTTGATCCTGACAAAGCCAAGGCCCTGCTGGCCGAGGCAGGCTACGCCGACGGGTTTTCCTTTGGTCTGAAATGCCCCAATGACCGTTATCTGAACGACGAAGCTGTCTGTCAGGCGGTGACGGGCATGTTGGCCCAAGTTGGCATCACAGCGCAACTCGACGCGATGCCGGTGCAGAATTACTGGCCAGAACTGCGCGCGGATAACTACGACATGTATCTGTTGGGTTGGTCCCCCGGTAC
>CALHST010000112.1 GCA_938038825.1 uncultured Paracoccaceae bacterium
TCCTCTTGGATCCACGCGCCCTCATAGCCTGCACCCGTAAAAGGGGAGCCATGTGTCGCTTCGGTCCGAGGTCCCGTTATGGCATTTGTCCAATCCGTGATCGAGAAGAAATCAAGTTCGACCTTGAAGCTGCCCCACAGCGTCCAGATAAAGGGGAACGCGGCTGCGATCAGCCAGATTGTGACAAAGAAGACGAGGAAAATCTGCAACCCCAATGGCTTGCGATTTGACGGTGCGGCCATGGTTCAAGCCCTCCCTTTGAAATCGCGCCAAGTGCGCACAAGTACGGGTGACAGCAGGATCGCAACCCCGATGATTGTCAGGACCGAGGTCGTGGCGGCGGCAGAGAGCTGCTGTGTTTCGCCGCTCAGATCCGTGAGGATGATGCTGGACAGGGATGTCGCATGTGCCTGCGCGCTAAAGCCGACAATGGGTTCCAGGACGCGGAAGTTGTCCATAAGCTGGATCAAGGCGACAAAGGTCACCAAGGGCATCAAATGCGGGATCACCACATAGCGGATCTGTTGCCAGCGTGTGGCCCCGTCAATCTGTGCGGATTCCAGCGTGTCTTGGGGCACAGTTTGCAAGCCTGCATAAAACACCACAAAGGCAAAGGGAGCAGAGGACCAGATGCCGTAGACAATCAGCGAAATCCACATCAGCGGAGTGGAGGCTTTGAGGCTGAGATCCGGGTCGCTTGCAAGATAGGAGATAAAGTTGCCCAAAATCCCACGGCTGTCGATCATCCAAAACAGGATCAGCGAGCCAATCAGCGGCGTGACGATCATAGGCAGCAGCGAAAAAAAGATCACCAATCCTTTGAGCCGATGATGCAGGGAATTCACAGCGACCGCGATGGCAAATCCCAACATGATCAACAGCGGTGTTACAGTAAATGTATAGGTCAGCGTGAACGTCATCGCGCGGTAGAACGGCAGATCGCTCAGCTCGCCAAAGAAGGCACCAAAGCTGTCGCTGGTGCGCCAGGCTTCGGACACTTCGGCAAAGGCCAAATGGCCGCGATCCTTATAAACTTCAAGGCCCGCAAAGCGGCCCAACGGATTGGCCTCGCGCGCTTTGGCAGTGGCCTCTTGGTCGATGGCTGTTTCGACCTTGCAGCCAAAGGGACCGCAATTTTCGGTTTCGATAAGAACGGCTTCCACCGGTAAGAACACGGATTGCATCACAACCGACACAATGGGCGCTGCGATAAAAATCAGCATCGCCAAACCTGTCGGCAGGAAGAACCAGAAGAACGTCTTATGCTTCATGGGACAGCAATCCGTGGGTTAATTGCGTGACAGGGCAGCACACCATGGTGCTGCCCTGAAAGGCATCTGCTTATTGCAGAAAGCCGTTTTCTTTGGCCGACGCGACATAGGCCGCTTCGACATCTGCCAACGCTTGCTCGGCGGTTTCCTTGCCTTGCATAAAGTCGGTCAGCTCAGCGCCCAACGCTGTGTGCATCAGGCCCATGTAAGGCAACATTGGATAGGCAATGGTGTTCATATTTGCAGCTGCGAACACACCTTTTGCGGCGTCTGTCGGCGCGTAGCCGTCGATCAGCCAAACCGCTTGTTTTGCCACTTCTTCGTCCGACAGGATCGACGGATCAATGGCTTTCATCAGCGCAACAAAGGTTGCTTCCGCATCCGCGTCCGAGATGTTCTTGGCCACAGTGAAGCCGTCCCACCACAATGTGGACGCTGCTGTATCGCCGCCACCAACAGTCATTGGTCCGGCAATTGCAAAGCCGTCAACAACTTCTTGTGGAACGCCGTCTGCGTCCGTCATGGTTGCCGCGCGCGAGCCCCACATATTCATCAGGGCCACGTTGCCCGCACGATACTCCGCGTTGGTCGCGTTTGAATCATGTGTCAAGAAGTCAGGGTTCATGTATTCAGACAACGCCTTCATCATTTCCAACGACTTTACGCCCGCTTCGGAATTGACATTTGGTTCAGCGGACCCGGCTTTGAAGTGCTCGCCACCATAACCTAGAAACATGTTGTTGAATTCCTGCGCAAGGTTCCAACCCGCTTTGTAGGCGCCGCCCACAGGGTTTTCCGAGATGCCTTTTTCCCGCAACGTTTTCGCAGCAGCCAGCATGTCTTCATAAGTGGCAGGCGCCTCAAGACCAGCTTTTTCCAGCAGGTCTGACCGGTACACAAGATGCTGCGCGTTTGCCATGAAGGCGACGGCCATGGCTTTGCCATTGATTGTGACGATCTGGTTCTTTTTGAGAACGCCACCGTGCTTGGCGATCAGATCATCCAAAGGACGGATCACATCGTCATTCATCAGCGCAACAATGGACGAGTTCGCAATGATCGCAGATGTGTATTCGGCCGGGTCGCCTTGCATACCGGGCAAGTTGATCGACTGGTGATCCGCCGTCAGGTTGGTTTTGACTTCAACACCGTCTGTTGCACAGGATTGTGCGCCTGCGCCGATTGTCTGAATTGCGGGGAATTCGTTGCCCACAATGCTGACACGCCCCTCAGAGATGCCGCAATCCGCGTAAGCGGTTCCAGCAACAATCGACAGCACAGCTGCGGCTGTAATTTTCTTCAGAAACATAAGTGTCTCCCTAGTTGGTTTTGGATAGATGCATCCTGCAGGTCTGCACCCTTATGATTGACGACAGGGAAAACAGCCCCCACCGCAGTTGATCGGGGGATCTACCCCCCAATTCGCGCACCCGATTCAGCATCGAACAAGTGGCAAATTTCGGCGGGGATACGGACATTGATCGTCGCCCCTATTTCAGCTCGGAAGTCTTTATGCGCTTTGACGTTGATAAGCTCGCCACCGGCGCGCACCGCCACCATTGTGGCATCCCCTAATAATTCCATCGTATAGGCAGGGGCGCTGACTTGACCCGTGGTTTCCACCACCTCGGCGTCTTCCGCACGGAACCCCAAAGTGACGGGCCCATCCGCCCCTGACAGGCCGGGAATCGTGACATTCTCACCCGTGAAGATACCGCCTTGTATGGTCCCCGACATTAAGTTCATGGCCGGGTTCCCGATGAAGCCCGCCACAAAGGTGTTGGCCGGGTTTTCATAGATATCTGTCGGCGTGCCCACTTGTTGAACGACGCCTTCTTTCATGACCACAACGCGGTCTGCCAGCGTCATCGCTTCGATCTGGTCATGTGTGACGTAGATGGTTGTAACTTGCAGCTCGTGGCTCAGGTTCTTGATCTGCGCCCGCGTCGACACGCGCAACTTCGCATCCAAGTTCGACAACGGCTCGTCCATCAAGAACACATTCGGCTCGCGCACAATCGCACGGGCCAAAGCCACACGCTGACGCTGACCGCCGGACAATTCAGCGGGTTTGCGATGCAGGAATGGTTCCAACTCGACCATTGCAGCCGCCTTCATGACCTTTTCGTCATGAGTAGCCGGATCAACCTTGCGCACTTTCAGCGGGAAGCGGATATTTTCGTAGACGTTAATATGCGGGTAAAGCCCGTAAGACTGGAACACCATCGCCACATCGCGATCCTTTGGCTCCAGATCGTTGACGACTTTGCCATCCACTAGGATCTCGCCCTCGGTGACCTCTTCCAGCCCGGCGATCATGCGCATTGTGGTTGTTTTCCCACAGCCCGACGGGCCCAACAGTACCAGAAACTCGCGATCTTTTATCGTCAGGTCGAAATTGTGAACGCCCACAAATGAGCCCCAACGTTTCCCGAGATTCCGAAGCTGTATTTCCGCCATGCGCAGTCCCCCTGCTGCACGCTAACGAGCAAACCGCGAGTCGCGCAAGCGGTTTTTGCACACGTGTGCAAAAATAGCCCCAAAAGACCCAAATCGCCTGCCCAAGCAACTTATTTGCCCGCAGATGCGCATTTTTTTCGCGTATCAGAAATCCAACACATGCAACTTGCGTGAATTTGGGACACATGGTCCCAGAGCAGACCAGCGGCCAAAGAACATCGTAGTGTTACGTGACATCGCCCATCAGCATTTGCGGTGCACTGTTGGTAAATTTGGGAATATCGGCCAAAACGGGTCCTGCCGCGGCCAATGCCGCCTCTCGCGCGGCGGCATCTGCAAATACAATTGTTGCAATTGCATGATACGGTGCGGGCCCTTCTGGCGTATCGCTGCCTTTGGTGACAACCGTACTTTGGATATGCGGTCCCATATGTTCACCAACTAAGGCCATATGCTGGGACTGGTAATAATCGTGATCAAACGTGCTCCCGCCTTCAGTCGGGTACAGAACTTGGACAGATACGGCCATGGTGCATTCCTTTTGTTGATCGATAATGCGCCACGCTCGCCTGTCCAGCCAAGCGTGTCAAAGCAACTTTGGTCCTATAGCGCTGCTAATCCTCGCCAAACGGACGAAATCCGACGATCAGAAAAAAGGGCGATCAGAAAAATGCCTGCAAACCAGTTTGCGCACGCCCAAGGATCAGCGCATGTACGTCATGCGTGCCCTCATAGGTGTTCACAGTTTCCAGGTTCACCATATGGCGGATGACTTGGAACTCACCAGAAATCCCATTGCCGCCATGCATGTCCCGGGCATGACGCGCGATCTCAAGCGCTTTGCCGCAATTGTTTCGCTTAACGATCGAGATCATCTCGGGTGCCGCTTCGGCACGGTCCATCAAGCGCCCTACTTGCAACGACGCTTGCAAGCCAAGCGTAATCTCAGTCTGCATATCCGCTAATTTCTTCTGGAATAGCTGCGTGCCAGCCAGCGGTTTGTTGAACTGCTTGCGATCCAACCCGTATTGGCGTGCCGCATGCCAACAGAATTCTGCCGCACCCATCACACCCCACGATATGCCATAGCGCGCCCGGTTCAAACAGCCAAACGGCCCTTTCAACCCTTGCACATGCGGCAAAAGGGCCTCGTTGCTGACCTCGACCCCATCCATGACAATTTCGCCCGTGATGGATGCGCGCAAAGACAACTTATTGCCAATCTTGGGCGCGCTGAGGCCGTCCATGCCCTTTTCCAGAATAAATCCGCGGATCCTGCCGCCGTGCTCTTCGGACTTCGCCCAGACCACGAACACATCCGCAATCGGCGCGTTAGAGATCCACATTTTGGTTCCCGTCAACGTGTACCCCGTCGCCGTTTTCACAGCCCGCGTGGTCATGCTCCCCGGATCAGATCCCGCATCCGGTTCCGTCAACCCGAAGCAGCCGATCCACTCCCCACTTGCCAGTTTGGGCAAATACCTCATGCGCTGCGCTTCGGAGCCATAAGCATAAATCGGATACATCACGAGGCTGCTTTGTACCGACATCATCGACCGATACCCGCTATCGATCCGTTCAATCTCGCGCGCGACCAGACCATAGCTGACGTAAGACCCACCCAAACCGCCATATTCTTCGGGGATGGTTGTTCCCAGCAATCCCATCTCACCCATTTCGCGGAAAATACTGGGGTCCGTGGCCTCTGTCTCGAATGCTTCGATCACCCGTGGCGCCAGTTTTTCCGTGGCATAAGCACGCGCGCTTTCCGTAATCAAACGCTCATCTTCGTTTAGCTGGCTATCCAACCGCAATGGGTCCGCCCAATCAAAGCCCCCAAGGTCAGGCGCATCTTTGGCCCGCAGGCTTGGCGTATCAACGGACATATCTTCGGGCATGGGGGACTCTCCTGTCAGCAGTGATCGCCCGACTTATTGCACAAAAGGCCCGTCTTGACTAACCACAGATGCAACCCAACCCATGAGGTTTACTCATATGTCGACACCCCGCCGTTTTCTGCCATCAACCGCAAGCTTGTCCGCATTCGAAGCTGCCGCCCGGTTGGGCTCGGCCACAGCCGCCGCGGCAGAGCTGTCTTTGTCGCAAGGGGCCATCTCGCGTCACATCAAAACACTCGAAAACCAAACCGGGCGCGCATTGATGAGACGCCAAGGCCGTGCACTGGTCCTTACCGCCGCTGGTGCCACCTATGCGACCGAAGTGCGCAAGATCCTGTCACAGTTGGGACGTGTGACCATGGATCTGCAAACCAACCCGGAAGGCGGCACTCTGAACCTTGCGATCCTTCCTGCTTTTGGCATGCATTGGCTTGCCCCCCGCCTTCCGGATTTCGGAATGCAAAACCCGGAAGTCACACTGAACCTGTCCACGCGCATGGCGCCGTTTGACTTTGACACCACGCGCTTTGACGCTGCAATCCACTTTGGCCGCCCAGATTGGCCAAACGCCGACCATCTGGTCTTGTTGCCGGAAAAAGTGCTGGCCGTTTGTGCACCAGATTTCTTGACCGACGCCCCGATTCCACAACACAGTTTGCTGCACCTTGATACCCGACCACGTGGCTGGAACCGTTGGCTAACCGCCCGAGGGCTGACCATGCCGACAGATCCTGGCGTGTCCTTCGACCAGTTCTCTACAATGGCACAAGCGGCCGTGCATGGATTAGGGATCGCGTTGCTTCCCACCTTTGTGGCGGAACCCTATCTTTCCTCAGGCAGCCTTGTCCTCGCCGCACCGGACCAACAAGAGTCTATTGGCAACTATTACCTCGTCTGGCCGCAAAACCGCCCGGATACAGCTGCGCTTACCAAATTCCGGCACTGGATCGAAAAACAGACTGTTTCCTGAAACACATATAAAGAGCCACAATTGCGCCACCTTTTGCCCACCACTGGCCATAATTCCTTTGTAACCAAGATCGCAACGCATTTCGGGCAAAACACTCGTAAAGGAAAATGGTATGATGGTTAATAAACTTCTTCTCGCCAGCGCATTGGCATTTGGACTGGGCACTGCTGCTCACGCAAAAGAGCACATCATCGTGCTGACGGGTTTCTCGTATTTCCCGGCAATCACATATGTGGACTCTGGTGATACAGTTATTTTCGTGAACGAAAGCGAAGAAACTCAAACCGTAGTGGCAAAGGATAGCGGCTGGACCGTGGGTCCATTGGATGCCTCTTCGCAAGGTGCGTTGGTCGTAGAAGACGATACGGAACTGCTGTTCTTCGCTGCCTATTGTGATCAGACGAATGTCGACGCGGCCGGCAACTGTGGCCAATCGACCGGCGGGACAGATTCAGGCAGTTCTAATGACGCGGCAGATACGCCCGACGACATTTACGGCACC